>NZ_JBJACT010000010.1:0-198891 GCF_044778005.1 Mesorhizobium sp. IMUNJ 23033 | reverse complement strand
CGACAACTCCGCAAAAGGAGTGACAGCCGCCAACGCTGCGTCGATCATTTCTTCGGTAATTTCGGTGCCGGCCTGTCGAGAATCTGATGACATTTTCGGTCCTAGTACGTCAAGTATATAATTAGGATTATATTCCTAATAGAGCTGAGGCCGGCAAGTATTTTTCGCTGCCGAGTGCGACCGTTGATGATGCACATCGCAGCGACAAGCACCTTTGCGCTTGCCTTGAAGGCATCTATTTTGGAGGGTAGTAGCCGCTCGTGGGCACAGAATGTCGGTACTGCCTTTCTTAAGAATTTACGCGCCGCTAAACGCGGTGCTGGCTGCGCCTGGGCTTCTGGCGGTGGCTGCGCTCACGATACCGGACATGTCCGGACGAACCAGACTGGTTCTGGCTGCCCTGCTCGCTGTCATTTGGGGCGCCTATCTCCTGCAGATGGCGGCGACGCTGCTCAAGCGCCGGGCGGGAGACGTTCGGAACAGGACGCCGGCAATCGCCATCGATGTGCTCGCGGTCTTGGTTCCACTCGCGGCATTTCTGCTCGTCGGCACGCCCGACCGAAGCCTCTACTGTGCTGTCTGGCTACTGAAACCGCTGCGCGACTCGACTTTCTTCCCGGTGCTGGGCAGGGTGCTGGCCAACGAAGCGCGCAATCTGATCGGCGTCACCACCCTCTTCGGCGTCGTTCTGTTCGCTGTCGCGCTCGCGGCCTATGTCATCGAGCGCGACATCCAACCGGAAAAGTTCGGCAGCATCCCCCAGGCAATGTGGTGGGCGGTGGTCACCCTGTCCACCACAGGCTATGGCGACGCTATTCCGCAAAGCTTCGCCGGCCGCGTCCTTGCCGGGGGGGTCATGATGAGTGGCATCGGCATCTTCGCGCTCTGGGCTGGCATTCTTGCCACCGGCTTCTATCAAGAAGTCCGTCGCGCGGATTTCGTCCGTAATTGGCAATTGGTCGCCGCCGTGCCGTTGTTTCAGAAGCTCGGCCCGGCCGTGCTGGTCGAGATCGTGCGCGCGTTAAGACCTCGCACGGTGCCGGCGGGCGGCGTGATCTGCCGCAATGGCGAGCCCGGTGATCAGATGTTCTTCGTCGTGGAGGGACGCGTCAGCGTCGCGACGCCGAACCCGGTGGAGCTTGGCCCCGGCGCCTTCTTCGGTGAGATGGCGCTGATCAGCGGCGAACCGCGTTCGGCGACCGTCAGCGCCGCAACGGTGGTCTCACTCCTGTCGCTGCACTCGGCGGATTTCCAGATGCTGTGCAGCAGCAGCCCGGAGATCGCGGAAGTCATCCGCAAGACCGCGCTCGAGCGGCGCGGCGCGGCACCGACTTGACCGAAGGTGTGCAGTCCGGACTTCGGCTCTATCGGCCACGCGCGGAGGTTTGGTTGACGCGGTCCTGATCCTTCTTGGCCATTGTCATTCCTCCCGAAAGTCTTGCAAAGAGGCGTGCCGCAAGTCGTCCTCGCCCCGCAGGTGCTTCACACGGCCGATCAGCCCCGGCTTGACCCATTGCGTCGCCGGCCGCTTCATGCCCTTCGGCGGTGGCCCTGCATGTTCCCGGACGCGCTCCCAGAGGCGTTCCCGCATCTCGCGGTTCAAGGTGATGAACGCCGATCCGACATAGCGCCCTGTGCCGCGCTCGGCCATCAGAGCGAATGCTGGCTTGCCGGCCTCTCGCTCAACGCCGAGCAGATCGTATTCCGCGATCGCATAGCATTTCGCCTTCAGCCAATTCGTCGACGGGCCGCTTCGATATTTGCTGTCTTTCCGCTTCGAAACCATGCCCTCGAGCCCGGCCTGGTCGACCAGATGGAAGATCGCCTTTGCATCGCCCGGAAGCGCCTGGCTAAATTGAATGCGACCGCCGTCCGGTATCATCTCGGCCAGGATCTCGCGACGATCCTCCAGCGGCATGTCGCGCAGATCATGGCCGTTGAGGTGCAACAGATCGAAGGCGACGAAGTAGAGGTCGTGCTGGCGCCTGGTGATGGCCTTTCGCAGCCGAAGTCAGACAGACCGGCATCGTTTGAGTTGGCTGGCGCTGGATAGAGGCCCCACAAGCCACCCCACCCCCCGGCTGCCGATGAAGCCGGGGGTTGCTCAGTCGACCCAGCGGAGATTAACTCACATCCGGTTGCAATGAGCTATGGAGTGACGAGGACCAGCAGTTGGCTGTGGGATCGTCTGCGCGAGAAGGTCCAGCGTTCGTGGGCGCCATCTAGTGTAAAAGCGTTGCCCTCCGTGCTATAAATGGACTACCGGCGCCGACCTCGACGCCGTCCTAGGCCGACCGCCATTGCAGCATGCCCAAGGACGTATGTGCCGCAACATGGGCTCAAGCCACCCGCCGCACATCCGTTGTGGATTGGCCCGCGAGGAGGGATCAGCATGTCAGAACGTCTCGACATAGGCCCGCTGCAACCTGGCGAAACGGCGCCCAATTTCGTGCTCGACGCGATTACCCGCGAGGGCAAGATCGCCATCGACGATTTCCGAGGCGAGAAACCAGTGCTGGTTGGGCTGTATCGAGGTCTCCATTGTCCGTTTTGCAGGCGTCATATCGCGACGGTTTCGCTGCTCACACCAGCCCTCAACGAGAAGGGCATCGAAAGCCTCACGGTGGTGAACACGCCCATCGAGCGGGCGCGCCTTTATCTGCGGTACCATCCGATGCTCCGCCTGCTCGCGGCATCCGATCCGGAGCGGACTTCACACCGCGCCTTTGGATTGCCGAATATGCAGATCACCGAAGACGAGAGCGCATGGCCGCAAAAGGCTTCGATGAGCGATGTGAAGGCGATGCGGCTCAACGTGCCGGGCGAAATGCCTGAGCCGATGGATCCGTTTGCCACGCTCGAATATCTGAACAAAAAAGACAATTACGATATCACTGAAGCGGACCAGCAAATGATTGCGACCGGCGTGGGCCAGCTCATGGGCCAGTTCCTGCTCGACCGCAACGGCGTCGTTCGCTGGACGTTCTCCGAGGTTTTCGATGGCGGCTTGGGCGCCCACCCGAACTCTGAGGCGATGATGTCGGTCGCGTCGCAAATCGGAAGGTAAGGCGCAGCCTCGGTAGTGGGGCTAGGCGCAGGATTACGCGAAGTTGGCGGCCGTCGCCTGATAGGGGGCCCCACAAACCGCCCCCACCCCCGCCTGTCGGTAAATCCCGGTGGCCCCGGCGGCCGACGATCAGGAGGAGTCCGGCCGGGTCAGTCTGAGACAATTTCGTAGTGAAGAACCTGAGCGTCGCTGAGGGACAACCTCAGTCCAGGCGAGATGACGCCGGAGCCGAAGAGGAGAATATCTTCGCGGCGTACGAATACTTCATGGCCGGGCCCCATCGACACAAATGTGCCCGACGAGCTTCGCTCGACAAGCCGGGCCCTGCCATTCGAAATAGTGAAGGTCGCGTGGTGCCTTGAAACCCAGGGCCGCTCGATGACAATATTGCATTCCGGAGATCGGCCGATGGTCACGAATTCGTTGTTTCGACAGGATCGCAACTGATCTCCATAGCGGATGACCAGATTGATCTGCCGCAGCGAGGCGGAGCGCGTATCGGTAATTGTGCCCCGGCTGGTGATCTGCGTACCGAGGGCCCCATCGTCGCTCCACAGGGTATAGACATCGAAGAGTTCTTGCTTCCCCTTCAAGGCCATTTTGTCGAGGAGCCGCAGTGCCCTGCGGCTTCTTGCGGAAAGGGCTTCGCAGAAGCTCTGGCTGATCAGCACCTCCCCGGGGTTGGCCGTGGTGGACAACCTTGCGGTGACATTGACAGCGTCACCGAATACCTCGCCCCGCGTGCGAATGACCGCCCCGAAATGCAATCCGATACGGGCGCTCAACGGCCCTTTCGTCAGTTGGCGGCTGATTTGGCAGACGGCCCTCAGCGCCGCCTCCGGGTTCTCGAACAGGCTGAGTACGTCATCGCCTTTCGAGTGAATGAAATCACCGCCGTGCCGGGCGACGATCTCGCGCATCGCGTCCAGGCAATCCGAGACCTGCTGCAGAGCGGCATCGTCGCCGATGCGCTCATAGAGGGGCGTGCTGCCCACGACATCAGCTAAGAGGACTGCGGCTAGAAGTCTTTCCTGATCCATCGATCTCGTATCCGCACCGAGAACGCAGCGTATATAACACACCAAAGTTGCCTTTAACTTATCTAATTGCGCGCCTGGGGGCCGGGGCGGTGCTTCGGCGTGATCGTCTCGGACGGACAGGCGTCTGCCTTCACTCATCTCGCCAAATCACCCGCTTCTCCCACCTGATTTCCTTCGTGCGCCGCAATCGCGCCCAGAAAAATCTCTCCAAATTCCCTGAGCTTCGCCGCCCCGACGCCATTCACTTCGGCGAAGGCGTCGAGGTCGCTTGGGCAGCGCGCGGCCATGTCGATCAGCGTGCGATCGGAGAAGATCACATAGGCCGGCATCTGGCGCTCCTTGGCGAGCCGCAGCCGCAGTGTCTTGAGCGCGGCCAGCAGCGAGGCATCCAGGCCTTCCGTATCGATGGCGGCACCTTGGGCGGCACGCATCTTGCCGCGGCGCTGCCGCGTCTCGACACGGTAGAGGAACGGAATCTCGCCACGGCCGAGCGCATGGCCCTTCTCGGCGATGGCGAGGCCGCCATGGCCCTCCGGATCCGGCATCAGAAACCCGCCCGCGACGAGCTGCCGTATCAGCGACAGCCAGAAATCCTTCTTGTGCGCCACGCCGCTGCCGAAGCTGGCGAGCCTATGGTGACTCCTGGCCAGGATCTTCTCGGTTTCATGGCCGAGGAGCACATCGATGACATGGGCGGCGCCGAAGCGTTCGCCGGTCTGCGCGATCGCCGCCAGGATGATCCGCGCCTCGGCGGCGCCATCGGCGCGCGGCACCTGATCCAGGCAATTGTCGCAATTGCCGCAGGACGACGCTTCCTCGCCGAAATAGCCGAGCAGCACCTGGCGCCGGCATTCGGCCGTCTCGCAATAGCCGATCAGCGTGTCGAGCCGGCCATGCGAGCGCCTCTTGTGCTCCGCCGGCGTCGCCTCGTCCTCGATGAAAAGCCGACGCATGCGGATATCGCCGAGGCCGAACAGCATGCGAGCCTCTGCCGGCCGCCCGTCGCGACCGGCGCGGCCGATCTCCTGGTAGTAGGCCTCCAGGCTGCCCGGAAGATCGGTGTGAAACACATAGGCGACATCGGGCTTGTCGATACCCATGCCGAAGGCGATGGTCGCCACCATCACCACGCCGGGCGAGGTCATGAAGCTGTTCTGGTTGGCGTCGCGCGCCTCCTTGCTCATGCCGGCATGATAGGCGAGCGCGGTGACGCCGTTCTTCTCGAGGAACGCCGCCACATCCTCCGTCTTCTTGCGCGACAGGCAGTAGACGATGCCGCTGCGGCCGGCATGACGGCGCACGAAATCCAGCAGCTGGCGCTTGCTGTCCTGCTTGGGCTCGATGCCGAGCTTGATGTTCGGCCGGTCGAAACCCAGCACCAGCGTTTCGACGCGCCCGGCAAACAGCCGCGCCTCTATATCAGTGCGCGTGGCCTCGTCCGCCGTCGCCGTCAGCGCGATGATCGGCACTTTCTTAAAAATGTCGCGCAGCCGCGACAGCTCCTCATATTCGCGCCGGAACGCCGGCCCCCATTGCGAGATGCAATGCGCCTCGTCGATGGCGATCAGGCTGATGTCCAGCCTGGCAAGCGCGTCGAGCATGCGATCGGTCATCAGCCGTTCCGGCGCGAGATAGAGCAGCCGCGTCTGGCCCGCCGCGACGCGGCGCCATGCCGCGACATTGGCCTCGCGGTCGAAAGAGGAATTGATCGTGTCGGCGGCGACGCCGGCAAGGCGCAGCGCCGCAACCTGGTCCTGCATCAGCGCCACCAGCGGCGAAACGACGATGGTGAGCCCGCCCAGGACCAGGGCCGGCACCTGGTAGCAGAGCGACTTGCCCGCACCCGTCGGCATGACGGCCAGCACGTGACGCCCGGCCAGCAATGCCTCCGTCACGGCTGCCTGGCCGGGGCGGAAATCGTCGAAGCCGAACACGTCCTTCAGGACGCGCCGCCTGGCGTTGTGTTCGTCCGCAGGGACGTTTGCAGCCGATATCTGCATCACCTTCTCGCCCGCTGTTGAAATGCGTGCGCGGATTTGAGTCCGCCCGCGCGATTCCGCTGGCGTTCGACTCGCCAAAAGACCTGCCGTCCTGCTTGGCCGATAAAGCTGGGTAGTTCCAGCCCTGTTAAGTCTATTTTCACCATCATGCGGCACGCTTGCGGTCCTGCGGCGATGTTTTGAGTACCGCGGCGCCACAAGCGCCCAGGCAACACACCCGCGCCTCTCCGGAGGCGCGGGTTTTCCATTTCTGGAATGGCCCGAAAAAGGTCAGCCGAGGAAATCGGCGCGCTGCGGCGTGAAACTGTCGACCAGGCGTCCGGCCTCAAGTGCCTTGACGCCATGCACCAGATTGGACGGGACGATGAAGCTGCTGCCCGCGTCCAGAATCTCGCTCCTGCCGTCGATGGTGACCTCGAAGCGGCCTTCGGCGACATAGCTCGCCTGCACATGCGGATGCGAATGCAGCGCACCGATGCCCCCCTTGTCGAAGGCGAACTCGACCATCATCAATTCGTCGGTGTGGAGAAGCACGCGGCGGCGATTGCCGTCGGGCGTCGGCGTCCATGCGCCCTCGCCGGCATGCCGGAAGAGTTTCGTCGCGGTCATTTGCCCGTCCTCATCGCGCCAGCCAGCCGCCATCCACCGGCACCACGGCGCCATGCACATAGTTGGACGCCGGCGCCAGCAGGAAGACGGCGGCATCGCCAATATCCTCCGGTCTGCCCCAGCGTCCCGCCGGAATGCGTGCCAGGATGGCGGCGCTGCGGTCGGGATCGGCACGCAGCGCCTCGGTATTGTTGGTCTCGATATAACCCGGCGCGATGGCGTTGACGTTGATGCCTTTTGCCGCCCATTCGCAGGCGAGCAGCCTTGTGATGCCGAGCACGCCATGCTTCGACGCCGTGTAGGAGGCGACGCGGATGCCACCCTGGAAGCTGAGCACCGAGGCGATGTTGACGATCTTGCCGCGCCGTCCCGGATCGGCAAGCACGCGCCTGGCAAAGCCCTGGCTGAGCATGAAAACCGTCTTCAGATTGACGTCGATGACGTCGTCCCAGTCGGTCTCTGTCAAATCGACGGCGTCGGCACGCCGAATGATACCGGCATTGTTGACCAGCCCGTCGAGCGGCCGACTTTCATGCCAGACCTGGTCGAGCATCGCCTGGGCAGCCATCGGATCGGCTAGATCGCAGCGCACTGCCTCGAAACTTCCACCCACACCCGCGACCTTGCCAGCCGTCTCGTCCATAGCCGAGCGGCCGACGCCAACAACCCAACCACCGGCGCGCGCGATCGATACGGCGATGCCCTGGCCGATGCCGGTGTTGGCGCCAGTGACCAGAATGCGCTTGCCGGCGAGGCTGAAGGCCGACAGATCGCTCATCGCAATTCATCCATCGCCACCGGGTCGACATCGGTGTAGTCGACATTGTCGCCGGCCATAGCCCAGATGAAGGCGTAGCTGGAGGTGCCGGCGCCCGAATGGATCGACCATCCCGGCGACAGCACGGCCTCTTCATTGCGCATGACCAGATGGCGTGTTTCGTCCGGCTCGCCCATGAAATGAAACACCCGCGCCGTCTCCGGCAGGTCGAAATAAAGATAGGCCTCCATGCGCCGGTCATGGACATGGCACGGCATGGTGTTCCAGATGGAGCCTGGCGCCAGTTGCGTCATGCCGACGACCAGCTGGCAGGTTTTTGGTTCCTCCGCATGGATGAACTGGAAGATCGAGCGCTCGTTGCAGGTGTCCTTGCTGCCGAGGTCGAGCCGCTTGGCGTCACCGATGCGGATCAGCCGGTTCGGATGGGCCTGATGCGCCGGCGCGCTCAGCAGATAGAATTTTGCCGGCACGGCCGGATCGGCCGATGCGAAAGAAACATCCTGCGTGCCCATGCCCAGATAGAGCATGTCGCGCGCCGCGAGATCGTACGAGTGGCCGCCTGCTTCGATTGCGCCGGCGCCGCCGATATTGACGGCGATCAGTTCGCGTCGATCGAG
The DNA here is from genome assembly GCF_044778005.1 of Mesorhizobium sp. IMUNJ 23033. Lineage (NCBI taxonomy): Bacteria > Pseudomonadati > Pseudomonadota > Alphaproteobacteria > Hyphomicrobiales > Phyllobacteriaceae > Mesorhizobium > Mesorhizobium sp. IMUNJ 23033. The sequence continues at coordinate 190,780 of NZ_JBJACT010000010.1, read as the reverse complement.
GAACGCCTTCGTGCCGGTCGGCTTGATCGTTTCCAGCGGCAACACCGAACCGACCGGCATCGCACCGCCGACGATCATGCGGTCGTAGTGGGTGTAGGTCAGGCTGACGCGATCGGCCTGGAACAGCCCGTCGATATGGAAATGGTGGCGCAGCTCATCGGTGCCCATGGCCGCCGCGGCGGCCGGGTCAATGCCGAAGCGCGAGGAAAAATCGGTGTGTTTCTGATCCATGCTACCTGCTTGAAATCTTCACTCTGTCGAGGCGGCTTTCACCGAGTTGGCGTAGAAGGCCTGCCGCGCCTGCAGGCGCTCGCGATAGCGCTGCTGGCTGGCGGAGAGATGCGCGCGCATCGCTTCGCGCGCGGCCGCCGCGTCGCCGGCCGAAATCGCGTTCAGGATCACCAGATGCTCGCGCTGCAGTCCGCGCTGGTAGCTGTCGGACTGCACGAGCTCGGTCGACCAGGGCGAGGTGACGTCGCAAGGAATGGCGCGGCGTCCGAGCACATCGAGCATCTCGACATAGAACGGATTGTTGGTGGCGCTGGCGATCGCGCGGTGGAAAGCAAGGTCGGCGGGGCCGGTCGGCTCGCTGGCAAGCAGCAGCCGCTCGAATTCGAAGAAGGCTTCCTGGATCGCCGCTTCCTGCGCCGCGTTGCGGCGGATGGCGGCGAGTCCGGCCGATTCGATCTCGATCGCCAGACGCACTTCGAGCACGTTGAGCGCGATCGAATCCTTGCTGCCCATGTCGGCAGCAAGAGCCCCGAACATCGTCGAGATGTGCTCGGTGACGAAGACGCCGGCGCCCTGGCGCGGCTCGACCAGCCCGTCGGCGGCAAGCTTGGCCAGCGCCTCGCGGATGACGGTGCGGCTGACGCCGAAGGTCTCGGTCAGCTGGCCCTCGGTCGGCAACTTCTGTCCCGGCTGGATCTCGCCCGCCTGCAATTGCTTGCGGATCGCCGTGACGACCGTCTCCGAAAGCTTTGGCTTGCGCTCGACCCTGAGGTCGGTAGCGGTGTCCGATGCCATGTCGCTCCCCTATTTGAACACGCTCGGCAACCAGAGCGAGATCGCCGGAATATACGTTACCAGCCCGAGAACCACGATACCCGCGCCATAGAACGGCCAGATCGAGCGCATCGCTTCCCACACCGTGATCTTGCCGACGGCGCAGGCGACGAACTGCACCGTGCCGACCGGCGGCGTGTTCAGCCCGATGCCGAGATTGAGGATGGTGATGACGCCGAAATGCACCGGATCGACGCCATAATGCGTCACCAGCGGCAGGAAGATCGGCGTGCAGATGATGATCATCGGCCCCATGTCCATGAAGGTGCCGAGCAGCAGCATCAGGACGTTGAGCAGCAGGAGCACGACCAGCGGATCGGTGGAGATGGCGTTCATGCCGGCGATCAAGGCCGCCGGCACCCTGAGATAGGCCATCAGCCAGCTGAACGAAGCGGCCATGCCGATGATCAAAAGCACCATTGCCGTGGTCCGCACCGCGCCCTTCGTGGCGTGGACGAAGTCGTTCCACCGCATCGAGCGATAGCCAAGGACGGTGACCAGTAGAGCGTAGATGACGGCGATGCAGGAGCTTTCGCTGGCCGTGAAGACGCCCGAACGGACGCCGCCGAAAATAATACCGATTAGCAGCAGTCCGGGAATGGAGATGAGGAACAGCCGGCCCGCCCTGGCGAAGCCGGGAAACGGTTCGGTGGGATAGCCGCGGTGGCGCGCCACGACATAGGCGGTGACCATCAGCGACGCGGCGAGCAGAAGGCCCGGCAGGATGCCGGCGGTGAAAAGGTCGGCGATCGAGATCTTGCCGCCACCCGAAATCGAATAGATGATCATGTTCTGCGACGGCGGCAACAAGAGCGCGATCAGCGCCGCCATCGAGGTGACGTTGACGGCGTAGTCGGCGCCGTAGCCGCGCTCCTTCATCTGCGGGATCATCAACCCGCCAACGGCCGCGGCCTCCGCAACCGCCGAACCGGAAATGCCGCCGAACATGGTGGCGGCGATGATGTTGACCTGGCCGAGGCCGCCGCGCATATGCCCGACGAGCGAGCCGGCGAAGGCGACGATGCGCTGCGCGATGCCGCCGCGCACCATCAGATCGCCCGCATAGATGAAGAACGGGATCGCCATAAGCGAAAACACGCTCATGCCGGAATTCAACCGCTGGAACACCACCAGCGGCGGCAGGCCGAGATAGACGATGGTGGCGAAGCTGGCGGCGCCGAGGCAGAACGCGATCGGCGTGCCTATGAACATAAGCAGTGTGAAGACGCCGAACAGGATCCAGATTTCCATCTACGCCTCCTGCACCGCTGGCATTTCGGGCACCTCTTCGAGATTGATATCCTTGTCGACGTCGATCCCAGCCCATCTGAGCAACATGCGCTCCAGCGAAAACAGGCTGATGAGCCCGCCGCCCGCGGTCAGCGGCAGGTAGTCGAAGCCGCCGGGAAGCCCGAGCGCCGGGATGGTCGAATGCCAGGTCAGCGCAACCAGCTTGATTCCGTACCACACCATACCGATGCCGAAGGCGAATGCGACAAGGTCGGAGATGGTCCGCAGCGCGCCCTTGCTGCCCTTGGGCAGGACATAGAGCAGCACGTCGAATCCCATGTGGAAATTCTCGCGCACACCGACGGCGGCGCCGAGGAAGATGAACCAGCTCATCACCATGATGGCGCTGGTCTCGGTCCAGCTCGGCGACGCGTTGAGCACGAAACGGGAGAACACCTGGTAGGCGACAAGTGCTGTCATGGCGGCCAGCCCGGTGCCGGCCAGATACAACGCGCCATCGCAGACCCTCGAAAGAGCGGCGCTGACGCGCTGCATGTGCAGCGCCTTGCTCCTTGCCGGTTCTGTCGCCATCTGGGCCTCCCAAAAACCTGTCAAAATGGTTGCGGGGCGGCCGCGATAGCCGGCCCCGCAATCAACCTCACTCGGTCGCCTGGATGCGTGCGGCGAGATCCTTCAGCTCGGGCGTCGACAGATACTTGTCGTAGACCGGCTTCATCGCATCGATCAGCGGCTGCTTGTCGATCTCGCTGACCTTGACGCCGGCCTTTTCGACGATGTCGCGCGACTTTTTCTCCTGCGCGTCCCACAATTCGCGCATCTTGACGACGCTGTCCTTGGCCGCCTGCCTGACGATCGCCTGGTCCTCCGGCGACAGCTTTTCCCAGCTCGCTTTCGACATCACCAGCACCTCGGGCACGATCTGGTGCTGGTCGATCGTGTAGTGCTTGGCGACCTCGTAGTGCTTGGCGGATTCAAAGCTCGGCCAATTGTTCTCGGCACCGTCGATGACGCCGGTCTCCAGCGCCGAATAGACCTCGCCATAGGCCATCGGCGTCGCGTTGGCGCCAAGCGCATTGACCATGTCGACGAACACGTCCGACTGGATGACGCGGAACTTCATGCCCTTCAGGTCGGCAATCGAGGTGATGTCCTTCTTGGTGTTGTAGAAGGAGCGCGCGCCGGAATCGTAGAAGGCCAGGCCGACCAGGCCGTGCGCCTCGAACGCTTTTAGGATCTGGTCGCCGATCGGCCCGTCCATGACGTGGCGCATCTGGTCGACAGAGCGGAAGATATAGGGCAGCGACGGCACTTGTGTCTCCGGCACGATGCCGTTGAACGGCCCCATCGAAACACGATTGAGGTCGATGACGCCGGTCTGCGTCTGCTCGATCGTGTCCTTCTCCTCACCGAGCTGCGCCGAATGATAGACCTCGACCGAATAGCGGCCGCTGGTGCGCTGCTTGATCAGCTCGCCCATATATTTGACCGCCTCGACGGTCGGATAGCCGTCCGGATGGGTGTCGGCCGAGCGCAGCACGGTTTCGGCATGGGCCATGCCAACCAGCAGCGCGCCGAAGGCGAATGTGGCTGCCGTCAATTTCGAAAGATGCAACATGACTTCCTCCCTTTAGATCGTTGCGCCCGGCTCAGAGCCGGTACGCCTTTTTTGCAAGCGTGTAGGCAAGCTCCCGCGCCAGTTCGTGCGCCTCGTCCTCGCGCAGCCGGCGCTCGGCGACGAGACGCGCGAGGAAGGCGCAATCGACCCGGCGCGCCACGTCGTGACGCGCGAGTATGGACGGGAAGGCACGGGTGTCGTCGTTGAAACCGACGGTGTTGTAGAAACCGGCCGTCTCGGTGGTCATTTCGCGGAAACGGCGCATGCCTTCCGGGCTGTCATGGAACCACCAGGCCGGTCCGAGCTTCAGCGCCGGATAGACACCTGCGAGCGGCGCCAGTTCGCGCGCATAGCTAGTCTCGTCGAGCGTGAACAAAATGACCGTGAGATCGCGCTCCAGCCCGACGCAGTCGAGCAGCGGCTTCAGGGCCGCCGCATAGTCGGTCCGGGTCGGGATGTCGAAACCCTTGTCGCGGCCGAACTTCTGGAAAATAGCCGGCGAATGATTCCGCCAGGAGCCGGGATGGATCTGAAGGACCAGCCCGTCGTCCCGGCTCATCTTGGCCATTTCGGTCAGCATCTGGGCGCGAAACAGCTTTCGTTCGCGCTCGTCGTCGGAGCCTCGTCGGATGCGGCTGAACAGTTCCGCGGCCGCCGCGTCAGAAAGGTTGGCGGTCTCCGCCGTCGGATGGCCGTGGTCGGACGATGTCGCGCCGAACTCCTTGAAATAGGCGCGCCGCCGGCGGTGCGCATCGAGATAGCCGGCCCATATGCCGGTGTCGCAACCGGTGATCTCGCCCAACCGGTCGAGATTGGCCGCAAACCCCTCGAAATCGGGATCGACGACGGCATCCGGCCGGTAGGCGGTGACCACGCGGCCCTGCCAGCCGCTGTCGCGGATCGTCCTGTGCCATCTGAGATCGTCGAGCGCGCCCTCGGTCGTCGCGATCACCTCGATGTTGAAGCGCTCGAACAAAGCGCGCGGGCGGTAGTCGTCGCGTTGCAGCAATGTTGCGATCGTATCGTAGTGGCGGTCCGCCGTGCTGGCGTTCAGCGGTTCCTCGATGCCGAACAGATGGGCGAACACATGGTCGAGCCACAGCCGGGTCGGAGTGCCGCGAAACAGAAAATAATGCTCGGCGAAGCGCCGCCAGATCACTCGGCCGTCGGTCTCCACAGATCCGCCGTCCAAGGTCGGCACGCCGAGGTCCTCGAGCCGCACGCCCTGGCTGAGCAGCATGCGGAAAATGTAGTGGTCGGGCACGACGAGCAATTGCGCCGGATCGGGGAACGGCTCGTTGCGCGCATACCAGCGCGGATCGGTGTGGCCATGCGGGCTGACGATGGGCAGGTCCTTGACCCCGGCGTAGAGGTCGCGGGCAAGCGCAAGCTGGCGCCCTTCGGCGGCAAACAGCAGATCCGGATCGGTCAATCCTGCCACGTTGGTCCTCCCAGGGCCGCTATCGGTAGGATTGGACAGAAATAATGTCAACATACAAAAATTAGATTGTTGTATGATGACTTTTCGGTCCATTGTGTGGCGGGAAAGCGGGTGATACGCCGCTTGCCGACCCATCCTCGGGACGATTTCACGACGTCCGATCGGACACTGCCCATGATGAACAGACGCCTTTCCAACGCCACGGTGCCGGAACTGCCTGCTGCAACCGCCGTGCCTTCATATGACCGCAACAGCATCGCGCCAGGCATCGTCCATCTCGGCGTCGGCGCCTTCCATCGTGCCCACCAGGCCGTCTATGTCGACGACTGCCTGGCGGCGGGCGAGACGGATTGGGGCATTGTTGGCGTTTCCTTGCGCAGCCCCGACACGCGCGATGCGCTGGCGCCGCAGGACGGGCTCTACACGCTGGCGGTCAGGAGCAGCGGCGGCGAACAACTGCGCGTCGTCGGCTCGATCCTGTCGATGCTGGTGGCGCCGGAGGATCCGGGCGCGGTGCTGGCCATGCTCACCGATCCGCGCACCCGCATCGTCACGCTGACGATCACCGAAAAGGCCTATCTGAGGGCAGCGGGCGGCGGGCTGGACGCCGCCCATCCCGACATTGTCCATGACCTGGCGAACCCGCATGCGCCGAAGACCGCGCATGGCTTCCTGAGGGAGGCACTGGCGCGCCGCCGCGCCGCCGGCACGCCGGCCTTCACCGTGCTCAGCTGCGACAATCTCCCGGCCAACGGTGCCACGCTGCACCGGCTGCTGGTCGAGTTCGCCGCGCTGCATGATGCCGCGTCTGGCGATGCCGACCTCGCCCGTCATATCGCCGACGAGATCGCCTTCCCGTCGAGCATGGTCGACCGCATCGTGCCGGCGACCACCGATGCCGACCGGGCGAGGATCGCTGGAGAGCTGGGCGTCGAGGACGCCTGGCCGGTGATGACCGAGCCATTCTGCCAATGGGTGATCGAGGACGACTTCCCTACAGGACGACCAGCTTGGGAAAAGCTCGGCGCCACCATGGTCGGCGACGTCGAGCCCTTCGAGGACATGAAGTTGAGATTGCTCAACGGCTCGCATTCGGCGATCGCCTATCTCGGCCTGCTCAGCGGCCATGCGACGGTCGACCGCGCCTTCGCCGATCCGACGATCCGGCAGTTCGTCGACAGGCTGTGGGCCGAAGCCATCCCGACGTTGCCCGAGGACGCCGGGCTCGACACAGCCGCCTATACGGCAGAGCTCGCCGAGCGTTTTTCCAATACGGCACTCGCCCACCGAACGGCGCAGATCGCCAATGACGGCAGCCAGAAATTGCCGCAGCGCATCGTCGCCTCCGCCGTCGAGTGCATCGAAGCCGGCACTGAGCTGGTGCATCTCACACTGGTGGTGGCCGCCTGGATCGCCGCCTGCGCGGCGCGTGGCAAAACCTTGCCGGAAGCTCACTTCACCGATCCGCTCGACGCGGCACTGACGCCACTTTTGGGCCAGCAACTGCCGGCGAACGAAACCGTGGCGGCAGTGTTCGACCTGGCCGGCTTCGCCAGGGACCATGCCGAGCGCCAGACGCTGATCGAGCTCGTGGCCGTCCATCTCGTGCATCTGCGCCGGGACGGTCCGGCTCTGGCCTTCGCCGCGCTCGGCATAGAGAGCGAATAATTATAGGCCGGACCTCGAACTGGCTCGAACCCGGCTCGCTTCAGACTTACTTGCCGACCGAACCATCCAGCGTCTGCCGAGTCGAATAGTCGGTGCCTTTGGAATTCCAAAACAGCCGTACGGCCTTGCCGACCAGATTTTCATGGGGAACAAATCCGACAGAGAACCGGCTGTCGGAGGCATTGTCGCGATTGTCGCCAAGCACGAAATAGTGGCCCTCGGGGATCTCGAACTCGCGCGTGTTGTCGCCGATGGAATTGCCTGACAGGTCGAGAACGGAATGGGTGACACCCGGCAGGATTTCGCGTTGAAGTTTGGCTTTCGAGAACTCTTCGGACGAAAAAGAACCGATATCCTCGAGTCCAACCGCCACATCGTTGATGTGAAGCACCCCATCAATGATCTGGATCTTCTCGCCGGGGAGGCCGACGATCCGCTGGATGTAGTCCACGGTAGGGTCTGGCGGGAATTTGAAGGCCACCACATCCCCCCTCTTGGGTTCCGCGCCGAATATCCGCCCTTCGATCGGCAGCAAACCGAAGGGAACGCTGTGGCGGCTGTAGCCGTATGCGAATTTGGAGACGAAGAGATGGTCCCCTTCCGCGAGCGTTGGCACCATGCTGCTGGACGAAATCGAAAACGGCTGGAGCAGGAACGCGCGTATTGCAAATGCAGCCGGATACGAGGTCAGAAAGACGAGCACCAGCACCGAAAACCCATGTGCGTACCATTTGTCCGGCTTGAACCGTGGCGCGAAGGGCAAGACGAGCGCCACCCACAAGACCATCAACCCGATACCTGAAAGATTGGCCAACCAGCCAAGATCGACGCCCGGCAACACCGGAAAACCGGTGTAGGTGATCGCGAAAGTGATGGCGCAAATGACCACCAGGCTGGCGACGGCCAGTTTGCCGCTGCCAATCCACAGGAATCCACCGAACGGGCCGCCAAAGGCCGACACCAGGGCCGTCGACCACCTGGATCGCGAGCCTGTTTCTCGTTGCGCTGTTTCTTCCGTCATCGGCCGCTCCCCATGCCAAGGCAGCAGGACTGTCCACCAAAGAAAAAAGCGGGGCAAGCCCGCTTTTTCAATCTATTGGTGTGGGGTGCCTCAAGCCGGCAGGATGGCGCCTTCCAGCGTGGTGAGCTGGCTAAGAAATTGCTCGGCCTTGCTGCGGGCCTCGTCGTCCTTGGCGTCGGCTGCGTCTTCCCTGGCTTCCTGGATGCGGCGGGCGAGGTCGGTGCGGTCAATGTCGCCGACGGCGACCGCCGATTCGGCGAGCAGCGTGCAGCCTGAAGGAACGATGTCGGCAAAGCCGCCGAACACCACATAACGCTCTTCCTTGCCGGCAGCGGTCTTCACCGTGACGACGCCCGGCTTGATCGTGGTCATGACCGGCGCGTGATGCGCCATCACGGTCATCTCGCCTTCGGCGCCCGGAATGACGACGAACTCGACCTGCTCGGACACCAGCAGCCGCTCCGGCGAGACCAGTTCGAATTGGAAAGCTTCAGCCATGATCATTTTAGTGAGGAGGGAATAGTGAGTAGTCAGTAGTGAAGGGGTCCAGTTGGCCCAACTCACTCACCTGCTATTCTCTACTCACTACTCACTACTCCCTATTCGCTTGATTACGCCGCTTCAGCCGCCAGGCGCTGAGCCTTCTCGACCGCTTCGTCGATGCCGCCGACCATGTAGAAGGCCGCCTCCGGCAGGTGATCGTAGTCGCCGGCGCAGAGGCCCTTGAAGCCCTTGATGGTGTCGGCGAGGTCGACCAGCTTGCCCGGCGAACCCGTGAACACTTCGGCGACGAAGAACGGCTGCGACAGGAAGCGCTCGATCTTGCGGGCGCGGGCAACGGTCTGCTTATCCTCTTCGGACAGCTCGTCCATGCCCAGGATGGCGATGATGTCCTGCAGCGACTTGTAGCGCTGGAGGATCGACTGCACCAGGCGGGCGACCTGGTAGTGCTCTTCGCCGACGACCATCGGGTCGAGCATGCGCGAGGTCGAGTCAAGCGGGTCGACGGCCGGGTAGATGCCCTTTTCCGAGATCGCGCGGTTGAGCACGGTCGTCGCGTCGAGGTGGGCGAACGAGGTCGCCGGCGCCGGGTCGGTCAGGTCGTCGGCCGGCACGTAGATCGCCTGCACCGAGGTGATCGAGCCCTTGGTCGTCGTGGTGATGCGCTCCTGCAGCGCGCCCATGTCGGTGGCGAGAGTCGGCTGATAACCCACGGCCGAAGGAATACGGCCAAGCAGCGCCGACACTTCCGAACCCGCCTGCGTGAAACGGAAGATGTTGTCGACGAAGAACAGCACGTCCTGGCCCTGGTCGCGGAAATATTCGGCGACCGTCAGACCGGTCAGGCCGACGCGGGCACGCGCACCCGGCGGCTCGTTCATCTGGCCGTAGACGAGTGCTGCCTTGGAACCGGCGCCGCCGCCCTTCTTGTTGACGCCGGACTCGATGAACTCGTGATAGAGGTCATTGCCCTCGCGGGTGCGCTCGCCGACGCCGGCGAACACCGAGAAGCCGCCATGCGCCTTGGCGACGTTGTTGATCAGTTCCTGGATCAGCACGGTCTTGCCGACGCCGGCGCCGCCGAACAGGCCGATCTTGCCGCCGCGGGCGTAGGGCGCGAGCAGGTCGAGAACCTTGATGCCGGTGACCAGGATCTGCGCTTCCGTCGACTGCTCGACATAGGTCGGCGCCGGCTGGTGGATGGCGCGCATTTCGATACCGTCGACCGGGCCCTCTTCGTCGACCGGCTCGCCAATGACGTTGATGATGCGGCCAAGCATGCCCGGGCCGACCGGCACGGTGATCGGCGCGCCGGTGTCATAGACGTCCTGGCCGCGAACCAGACCTTCGGTCGAGTCCATGGCGATGCAGCGCACGGTGTTTTCACCAAGATGCTGTGCGACCTCGAGCACGAGGCGGTTGCCGACATTGACCGTCTCCAGCGCGTTCAGGATCGCCGGCAGATGCTCGCCGAACTGCACGTCGACGACGGCGCCGATGACCTGGCGAACCTTGCCGACCGCACCCGTCTTCTTGATGGTAACGGCTGGCGTCTTGGCTGCAGCGGCCTTGGCCGGCGCTGCCGCCTTCTTGGCCGGAGCCGCCTTCGCTGCTGCTGCCGGAGCCTTTGCCGGCGCTGCCGCCTTGGGGGTCGCCGTCTTCGAGGCTGCCTTCTGGGGGGTCGCTGCTTTCGCCATCGTCTTTGCCCTTTTTCGTCTCTTTGTTTTTCGCACGCCGGAAGGTCGATGACCTTCTTGCGAGCGTGCCTAGAGCGCCTCGGCGCCCGAAATGATTTCGATCAATTCCTTGGTGATCTGCGCCTGCCGCTGGCGGTTGTAGGTGATCGACAATTTGTTGATCATGTCGCCGGCGTTGCGCGTCGCATTGTCCATGGCGCTCATCTTGGCACCCATCTCGCCAGCTGCGTTTTCGAGCAGCGCGCGGAAGACCTGCACCGAGATGTTGCGCGGAATGAGGTCGGAGAGGATCTCGCCCGGCTCCGGCTCATATTCGTAGACGGCATTGCCGCCGTCCGCCGCTGCGGCCGGAGCGGAGGCCACACCGGCCGGAATGATCTGTTGCGCGGTCGGGATCTGGCTGATCACCGACTTGAACTGCGAATAGAACAGCGTGCAGACGTCGAAGCTGCCCTCGCCGAAGAGGTGAATGACCTTGCGGGCAATCGCGTCGGCGTTGACGAAGCCAAGCGTCTTGACCTCGCGCAGATCGACACGGTCGATGATCTGTGACGCGTAGTCACGGCGCAATATGTCAAAACCCTTCTTGCCGACGCAGATGATCTTGACCTGCTTGCCGTCCGCCAGCAGCCGGCGGATGTGATCCCGGGCGAAACGCGCGATCTGCGAGTTGAAGCCGCCGCACAGGCCACGCTCGGCGGTGCAGACGACGAGCAGATGCACGTCGTCCTTGCCGGTGCCGGTCATCAGCGCCGGGGCATCGCCACCGCCGCCGACCGCCTGGGTGATGTTGGCCAGAACCGCGCCCATCCGCTCGGAATAGGGACGCGCCGCTTCCGCAGCCTCCTGCGCGCGGCGCAGCTTCGCCGCGGCGACCATCTGCATCGCCTTGGTGATCTTCTGCGTCGCCTTAACCGAGGCGATACGGTTACGAAGGTCTTTTAATGAAGGCATGCTTCAAACCTGATCCCGTGCGTCCGGCTTCGTTCAAGCAAAGGTCTTGGCGAAGGCGTCGATTTCCGCCTTCAGCTTGGCGCGCAGATCATCCGACAGCGCCTTCTCCTTGCGGATGCCATCGAGCACGTCCTTGCCGGCCGAGCGCATGTGGCTGAGCAGCCCATGTTCGAACTTGCCGACCTGATTGATCGCCAGCTTGTCGAGGTAACCGTTGACGCCGGCGAAGATCACCGCGACCTGCTCCTCGACCTTGAGCGGCGAGAACTGCGGCTGCTTCAAAAGCTCGGTCAGGCGCGAGCCGCGGTTGAGCAGGCGCTGCGTGGCGGCGTCGAGGTCGGAGCCGAACTGCGCGAAGGCCGCCATTTCGCGGTACTGCGCGAGCTCGCCCTTGATCGAGCCGGCGACCTGCTTCATCGCCTTGATCTGCGCCGACGAACCGACGCGCGACACCGACAGGCCGACGTTGACCGCCGGACGGATGCCCTGGAAGAACAAATTGGTTTCCAGGAAGATCTGGCCGTCGGTGATCGAGATGACGTTGGTCGGGATGTAGGCCGACACGTCGTTGGCCTGCGTCTCGATGATCGGCAGCGCGGTCAGCGACCCGTTGCCATTGTCGTCATTGAGCTTGGCGGCTCGCTCGAGCAGGCGCGAATGCAGGTAGAACACGTCGCCCGGATAGGCTTCGCGGCCCGGCGGGCGGCGCAGCAAGAGCGACATCTGGCGATAGGCGACGGCCTGCTTCGACAGATCGTCATAGCTGATCAGCGCGTGCATGCCGTTGTCGCGGAAATATTCGCCCATGGTGCAGCCGGCGAACGGCGCCAGGAACTGCATCGGCGCCGGGTCGGACGCGGTGGCGGCGATGATGATCGAATAGTCGAGCGCGCCGCGCTCTTCCAGCACCTTGACGAACTGCGCGACGGTCGAGCGCTTCTGGCCGACGGCGACGTAGACGCAGTAGAGCTTCTCCTTCTCGGGACCGTTGTCGTGCACCGACTTCTGGTTCAGCATCGTGTCGAGGATGATGGCGGTCTTGCCGGTCTGGCGGTCGCCGATGACCAGCTCGCGCTGGCCGCGGCCGACCGGGATCAGCGCGTCGATGGCCTTGAGGCCGGTCGACATCGGCTCATGCACCGATTTGCGCGGGATGATGCCGGGCGCCTTGACGTCGACGCGCTTGCGCTCGACTGCCTTGATCGGACCCTTGCCGTCGATCGGATTGCCGAGCGCGTCGACGACGCGGCCGAGCAGGCCCGGACCGACCGGAACGTCGACGATGGCGCCCGTGCGCTTGACGGTGTCGCCTTCCTTGATGTCGCGGTCGGCGCCGAAGATGACGACGCCGACATTGTCGGCTTCGAGGTTGAGCGCCATGCCGCGGATGCCGCCGGGGAACTCGACCATTTCGCCGGCCTGGACGTTGTCGAGGCCGTAGACGCGGGCGATACCGTCACCGACGGACAGCACCTGGCCGACTTCGGAGACCTCGGCCTCCTTGCCGAAATTCTTGATCTGGTCTTTCAGAATTGCGGAAATTTCCGCGGCGCGGATGTCCATCAGCCGACCTCTTTCAGTGCAAGCTTGAGCGAATTGAGTTTGGTTTTTAATGACGTATCGATCTGGCGCGAGCCCATCTTGACCACCAGCCCGCCAAGCAGCGACGGATCGACGGTAACGGTGATGGCCACATCCTTGCCGGCCACGCTTTTCAGCGCCGCCTTCAGTTCGGTCTGCTGGGCAGGGGTCAGCTCATGCGCGGACGTCACCTCGGCAGCAGCCTCGCCACGATGTTCGGCGGCGATCTGGCGAAACGCCTTGATCATGCCCGGCACGGCGAACAGCCGGCGGTTCTTGGCGACGACGCGCAGGAAATTGCCGGTCAACCCGGTGATCCCGGCCTTGTCGGCGATCGCCGCGATCGCCTTGGCCTGGTCCTCGCTGGAGAACACCGGGCTCCTGATCAGCCGCGTGAGGTCGGCGCTGCCTTCCAGCATCGCCTCGAAACTGTTGAGGTCGGTTTCGACCTTGGCGACGGAATTTGCCTGCTGGGCGAGTTCGAACAGCGAACCCGCGTAGCGTTCTGCGACACCTGAGATTGGCGATGACGATTGGGCCACGGACCGTCTTTTCTCTTGTCTGACAGGCCGCAGATTGTTGGCGCGAGCGAGAACTCTGGCTAAATCTTTGACCTTACTGCATTTTTCCAAGCACGGAGGCGCGGCTTCCGCTATCCCCGGCCGAAAGTCGATTGCCGTCTAGCACAGGCCTTTTAAGACCGCAATGCGTCGTTCCGCATGGTTTTCAGGCACTTTTGTCGCATCCGGTTGCGGAGTTCGACCGAAGCCGTTGGATTCAGGGCAAAAAGCCGAAGACAAAGGCAAGCGGCAGCGCCGCCAGCACAAGTTCCACAATGATCGACGCCCAGTTGAAAGGCGTGTTGGCACCGTCCGACATCATCGACAGCAAGCGGCCGAAGGCTGTGAACAGCCAGGAGAAGCCGAGCGCCATGTAGAGCCATGGTTGCGCCAGCAAAATGCAGCACAGGCTGACACCGAGATAGAAGCCCGACATCCGGCCGCGCCCTTCGGCAATCGCCGCCGCTTTCTCGGGCTTGACCTGCAGCCTGAGTATCCGGAAGGCTAGGTTCGGCGCCAGGAACAGCACAAGCCCGAGAGCCAAGGTCACGACGGCGCTCGACCACGCCAGCCACTCGCCCTGGCTCGTCGGCCATGGAAACACAAAATCCATTTTGTCCCCTCGAAATGCCTGTTTGAAATTGCGAGCATTCTAGCGAACGAAAACCCTTGCGCCAGATGGCGGCCGGCAATTTAGGAAGGTCGCATCAGGAGAGCGCGAATTCCACCGTCGCCTCGGCGTGCAGGCGGGTGGTGTCGAACACCGGAATGTCGAAGTCCGGCTGGCCGATCAGCATGGTGATCTCGGTGCAGCCCATGATGACGCCATCGATCTTTTCATCGCGGCGCAAGCGGTCGACCTCGTCGATATAGGCCGCCTTCGATGGCCCGTTGACGATGCCCTGGCAGAGTTCGTCATAGATCACGCGATGCACCATGTCGCGCCCGGCCTGATCCGGCACCACCGGCTGCAGGCCGTATCGGTCGGCAAGCCGGCCCTTGTAGAAATCCTGCTCCATGGTGAACCGCGTCGCCAGCAGCGCCGGGCGCCTGACGCCGGCGGCCTTGACGGCGACCGCGGTGGCATCGGCGATGTGGATCAGCGGGATAGACACCGCCGCCTGCACTTCATCCGCGAGCTTGTGCATGGTGTTGGTGCAGATCAGAAGCCCCTGCGCACCGCCGGCTTCGAGCTTGCGCGCGGCTTCGACGAGAAGCACGCCAGCGCCGTCCCAATCGCCGTGGTGCTGCCGTTCGGCGATCTCGGCGAAGTCGAACGACCAGAGCAGCAGCTTCGCCGAATGCAGCCCGCCCAGCCGCTCGCGCACGATCTCGTTCAGCAGGCGATAATAGATCGCGGTCGATTCCCAGCTCATGCCGCCGAGCAGGCCCAGGGTTTTCATCTGATCCGCCCTCCGATTTGCATGATCAATCTCACAAAAAGCTCTGCGGATCGATATCGACCTGCACCCGGACCGAGCCGCGCAGCTTCGGCCCTTCGGACAGCATGGCGCGGATGAAACCTTGCATGTCGGCGCGCCGCTCGCCCTGGATCAGCAGGCGGAAGCGATGGCGGCCGCCGAGCAATGACAGCGGCGCCTCAGCCGGGCCGAGCACGAACAGGTCGCTGGCCTGAGGTGCTGCGCGGCGCAGGCCGCGTGCATGGCCCTCCGCTTCCGCCCGCGTCACGGCGCTAACGATGACGCCGGCGAGCCGGCCGAAGGGCGGCAGGGCCGCCCGCTCGCGCTCGGCGATCTCGCGCTCGTAAAAAGCCTCGGCGTCGCCGGAGACGATCGCGCGCATCACCGGATGCTCGGGCTGGAAGGTTTGCAGCAGGCCGAGACTCTTCTTGCCCGTGCGGCCGGCGCGCCCCGTCACCTGGCTGAGCAGCTGGAAGGTGCGCTCGGCGGCGCGCGGATCGCCATTGGCAAGACCGAGATCGGCGTCGACCACCCCGACCAATGTCATGTTCGGAAAATTGTGGCCCTTGGCGACAAGCTGCGTGCCGATGACGATGTCGGCTTCGCCATTGGCGATGGCCTCGAGTTCGAGCCGCAGCCGCCGCACCCCGCCCATCAGGTCGGACGACAGGACGATGGTGCGGGCGTCGGGGAAATGCGTGACGACCTCTTCGGCGATGCGCTCGACACCCGGCCCGCAGGCGACGAGATGGTCGAGCGTGCCGCATTCCGGGCAGGCATCCGGGCGGCGTTCATTGTGCCCGCAATGGTGACAGACGAGCTGGCCGCGAAAGCGGTGCTCGACCAGCCAGGCCGAACAGACCGGGCAGCCGAAGCGATGGCCGCAGACCCGGCACAGCGTCAGCGGCGCGTAGCCGCGCCGGTTGAGGAACAGCAACGATTGTTCCTGCCGCTCCAGTGTCCGCTTCATATGGTCGAGCATCAGCGGCGACAGGAAGCCGCCACGTGCCGGCGGCGCGCGGCGCATGTCGATGGTCTTCAGGTCGGGAAGCGCGGCTTCAGCAAAGCGCCCCGAAAGCACCGCCCTGCTATAGCGGCCCTGGCTCGCATTGACCCGGCTTTCGACCGACGGCGTCGCCGAGGCGAGCACCACCGGAAAGCCGCCAATATGGCCGCGCACAACGGCCATGTCGCGCGCATTGTAGAAGACGCGGTCCTCCTGCTTGTAGGCGGGGTCGTGCTCCTCGTCGACGACGATCAGCCCGAGATCGCGGAACGGCAGGAACAGCGCCGAGCGCGCGCCGGCGACGACGCGCACGCCGCCTTCCGCAACCTGCCGCCAGACGCGTTCGCGCATCCGCGGCGGCAGGTCGGAATGCCACTCCGCCGGCTTGGCGCCGAAACGGTCCTGGAAGCGTTCCAGGAAGGCGTGCGTCAGCGCGATTTCCGGCAGCAGGATCAGCACCTGCCTGCCCTTGTCGAGTGCCGTCGCCACCGCCTCGAAATAGACTTCCGTCTTGCCGGAGCCGGTGACGCCGTCGAGCAAGGTGACGCCGAACGCGTCGGCCGACACACCGGCGCGCAGCATCACGGCCGCATCCTCCTGGTCGGGCATCAGCGCAGGCTGGGCATAGGCAGGGTCGGGCGCTGCGACCACCGGTCGCGGCGGGATCATCACGGCCTCGAACACGCCTTGAGCCCGCAAGCCGTCGATGACGGTCGAGGACACGCCGGCGGCATGCGCCAGGCCCGAGCGCGTCCAGGCAAGCCCGCCTTCGGCCGTCTCCAGCACCCGTGTCCTCGCCTCCGTCATCCGGTCGGGCCGGAGCATGGTGCGCTGCAGCCCTTCTATCCATGGCTCCGGGTCGAAGGCCTCCGGCGCCCGCAGCAGCATGCGCGCCACCATGCCGGGCGGCGACAGCGTGTATTGGGCGATCCAGTCGACGAAGCGGCGCATCGCGCGGTCGATCGGCGGGCAGTCGAAGACTTGTTCGATCGGTCGCAATTTCTTTGCGTCGACCTTTTCGACGACGCCGTCCCAGACGATGCCGGCAACCTGGCGCGGTCCCAGCGGCACGCGCACGATCGAGCCCGGCACCACCCGCATGCCCATCGGCACAGCATAGGTGTAGGGCCGCTCGGCGGGCATCGGCACCAGCACGGGCGCGGCTGCGACAAAGGGCGAATCTTCTTCCATGAGGCGTGACCTTGCCCCGACTTTGGTCTAGAGCAAAGACCGACCCCGAATGTGCATGGCATGCACATGAAAATCTTCAGGAGACCCCATCATGAAATTTTTTGTCGACACCGCCGATGTCAAGGAAATCCGTGAGCTGAACGATCTTGGCCTGCTCGATGGCGTCACCACCAATCCCTCGCTGATCCTGAAGTCCGGCGGCAAGATCGCCGATGTCACCAAGCAGATCTGCGACATCGTCGACGGTCCGGTCTCGGCCGAAGTGGTGGCCACCGAATTCAAGGACATGATGGCGGAGGCCGAGGTGCTGGCCAAGATCGCGCCCAATGTCTGCATCAAGGTGCCGCTGACGCTGGACGGGCTGAAGGCCTGCAAGACGATCCGCACGCAGATGAACCGGATGGTCAATGTGACGCTGTGCTTCTCCGCCAACCAAGCGCTGCTGGCCGCCAAGGCCGGCGCCTCCTTCATCTCGCCCTTCGTCGGCCGCATCGACGATACCGGCTCGGACGGCATGGAACTGATCCAGGAGATCCGGCAGATCTACGACAATTACGACTACCCGACCGAGATCCTGACGGCGTCGGTCCGCACCGTGAACCACGTCAAGCAGGCGGCGCTGATCGGCGCCGACGTCATCACCGCGCCGCCGGCGACGCTGAAGGCACTGGTCAAGCACCCGCTGACCGACAAGGGCCTCGAGGCGTTCCTCGCCGACTGGGCCAAGACCGGCCAGAAGATCGGCTGATACGGAGCTAACGGGATTTGTGAAAAAAGGCCGAGCAATCGGCCTTTTTTCTTGCGTATTCCATACCGGCAAAATGGGAAGTGATCAGGCCTTCTTGCCGTGCTTGACCAGATCCTGGGCGACCGATAGCCGCAGCAGTTCCGCCAGTTCGCGCGCGGCGCGGTTTTC
The DNA here is from genome assembly GCF_044778005.1 of Mesorhizobium sp. IMUNJ 23033. Taxonomy (NCBI): domain Bacteria; kingdom Pseudomonadati; phylum Pseudomonadota; class Alphaproteobacteria; order Hyphomicrobiales; family Phyllobacteriaceae; genus Mesorhizobium; species Mesorhizobium sp. IMUNJ 23033. The sequence continues at coordinate 172,892 of NZ_JBJACT010000010.1, read as the reverse complement.
CGCGTCGAGCTGTGCCCGGTAGGAGGCGTATTCCTGGGTTGGCCTGTCGAACGATGACGGCACCGAGCGCTTGCCGGTTGCGATCACCGCGCCGGTCCTGGCGTCGGTCAGCACATAGTTCGAGGTCAGCGTCACCGTGCCGGCCGTCGGCTCGTCCTCGTCGGTCTGGATCTGCACAAGGGCCGCCGATTCGACCAATTCGCTGACGCCGAGATCGAGCGTGTAGACCGGCGAGGCCGGCTCGCCCGCGCCCTGGCCGAGCCCGAAGATCAGATTGTTACGCACCTGCTGGGCGTAACGGGTCTTGACCGGCTTGATCGAGATCGACGCCAGTTCGGCGGCGGCGCCGACGGTCGAACCGGCGGTGAGCGGCGCGTTCGAATAGAGCGGACGCACCGTGCAGGCCGAAACCAGCGCGGCCGAGGCGACCAGGCCGCACAGTGCTGCACGGCGCAGAAAACGCGTCGTCCTTCCAAGCTCAGGCAACGACATTGACGATCCTCTGCGGCACGATGATCACCTTGCGGGGCGCCTTACCTTCGAGCGCTTTCTGCACGAAGTCGAGGGCCAGCACCGCTTTTTCGACGGCACCTTGGTCCGCGTCGCGGGCAATTGTCAAATCGCCGCGCTTCTTGCCGTTGACCTGCACCGGCAGCACGATCTCGTTGTCGACGACCAGCGCCGGATCGTAGACAGGCCACGGCCGTTCGGCGACCATATCGGTGCCGCCGAGCGTCTCCCAGCACTCCTCGGCCAGATGCGGCATGACCGGCGCGACCAGGTGTACCAGGATCGCCACCGCCTCTCGGCAAGCGCCTTTCAGCGCCGGATCGGCCTTGCCTTCGGCGACCTCGTTGAGCGGCGCGGTCAAGGCATTGGCGAGCTCGTAGACGCGGGCAATGGCGCGGTTGAAGGCGAGCTTCTCGATGTCTTCGCCGACCGCTTTCAGGATCTTGTGCGCGGTTTTGGAAACAGCACCCGCCTCACCGTCCTGCGCCGCCGCCGGCTGGATGCCGGCCAGCGACTCGGCAGCCATTGACACCAGTCGCCAGACGCGCTGGACGAAGCGGTGCGCGCCGGCCGCGCCATCGTCGGTCCATTCGACGTCGCGCTCGGGCGGCGAATCCGACAGCATGAACCAGCGCGCGGTGTCGGCGCCGTAGCCGTCGGTGATCTCTTCCGGGCTCACCGTGTTCTTCTTCGACTTCGACATCTTCTCCAGCGGGCCGATCACGGCCTCATCGCCGGTGGCGATCTCGATGGCGCTGCGCTTGCCGTCGACGTCCTCCAGCCTGACCTCGCCGGGCGACAGCCAGCGGCCGTTGGACGCGCTGCCGACCCGGTAGGTCTCGTGCACCACCATGCCTTGCGTAAACAGGCCCTTGAACGGCTCGGCCAGGTCGAGATGTCCGGTCTCGCGCATGGCACGGGTGAAGAAGCGCGAATAGAGCAGATGCAGGATCGCATGCTCGATGCCGCCAATATACTGATCGACCGCCAGCCATTCATTGGCCGCCCGCGGGTCGGTGGGATCGTTGGCCCAGGGCGCGGTGAAGCGCGCGAAATACCAGGACGAATCGACGAACGTGTCCATCGTGTCTGTCTCGCGCCGTGCCGCCTTGCCGCATTGCGGGCAGTTGACATGCCGCCAGGTCGGGTGGCGGTCGAGCGGGTTGCCCGGCCGGTCGAACTCAATGTCGTCGGGCAGCTTGACCGGCAGATCGGCCTTCGGCACCGGCACCACGCCGCAATCCTCGCAATGGATCATCGGGATCGGGCAGCCCCAGTAGCGCTGGCGCGAAATGCCCCAGTCGCGCAGGCGGAAGTTCACCTTGCGCTCCGCCATCGGCCGGTTGCCGATGGTTTTCTGCTCGAGCAGCTTCGCCACCTCGTCGAACGCCTTCTCCGGCGTCATACCGTCGAGGAAGCGCGAATTGATCATCACACCGTCGCCGTCATAGGCCTCCTCGATGATCTGGAAGGTTTTCGCATCGGCGTCTTCCGGCATCACCACCGGTACCACCGGCAGGCCGTATTTGTTGGCGAAGTCGAGGTCGCGCTGATCGCCGGACGGGCAGCCGAAGATGGCGCCGGTACCGTATTCCATCAGCACGAAATTGGCGACATAGACCGGCAGCGTCCAGCTGTCGTCGAACGGATGGACGACGCGGATGCCGGTGTCGAAACCCTTCTTCTCGGCCGTCTCCAGCGCCGCCACCGAGGTGCCCATGTGGCGGACCTCTTCGATGAACTTGGCCAGCGCCGGATTGTCTTCCGCGGCCTTTTTCGCCAGCGGATGATCGGCGGCGACAGCCATGAAGGAGGCGCCGAAGATGGTATCGGGCCTGGTCGTATACACTTCGAGTTCATGCTCGCCGGCAATCGGTGCGGCCAGCGGCCAGCGGATCAGCAGCCCTTCCGAGCGGCCGATCCAGTTGTGCTGCATCAGCTTGACCTTCTCCGGCCACTCGTCGAGGCCTTCGAGCGAATCCAAGAGGTCCTGCGCATAGTCGGTGATCTTGAAGAACCACTGCGTCAGCTCGCGCTGTTCGACCAGCGCGCCCGAGCGCCAGCCGCGCCCGTCGATCACCTGCTCGTTGGCGAGCACAGTCATGTCCTCCGGGTCCCAGTTGACCTTGGAGGATTTGCGCGTCACCAGCCCTTTCTCGACGAAGTCGAGGAACAGCATCTGCTGGCGGTGGTAGTAGTCGACGTCGCAAGTGGCGAATTCGCGCGCCCAGTCGAGCGACAGGCCCATGACCTTGAGCTGCTCGCGCATGGCGGCGATGTTCTCATAGGTCCAGTCCTTGGGATGGACCTTGTTCTGCATCGCCGCGTTCTCGGCCGGCATACCGAAGGCGTCCCAGCCCATCGGGTGCAGCACGCTGAACCCCTTGGCCCGCTTGTAGCGCGCCACCACGTCGCCCATCGTGTAGTTGCGGGTGTGGCCGATATGGATCTTCCCCGACGGATAGGGGAACATCTCCAGCACATAGTATTTCGGACGCGGGTCGTCGTTTTGCGCTTCGAACAGCTTCTTGGCGTCCCAGGCCTTCTGCCATTTGGGCTCTGACGCGCGCGGATTGTATCGTTCGGTTGCCATCGGATGTTTTTCACTTAAAAGCAGGCACGAGCCACCGGACAATGGCCGGCGGCCAGGGAAAATGTCGTCGCGGTGTTCACCATGGATTGCCGGACCCGTCAACTGCGGCGATCCGGCCGAGAGCGATAAAGACAGGCAGGATTTAGGCATGGCGAACGCCGTCGAACAGCTTTTTGCCGTCAAGGCGCGGATCGCCGCCGCCGAGCGCGAGGCCGGGCGAGATGCCGGTGCTGTGACGCTGGTCGCGGTGTCGAAAACCTTCGAAGCCGCCGATATCCGTCCGGTGATCGAGGCCGGCCAACACGTCTTCGGCGAGAACCGCGTGCAGGAAGCACAAGCCAAATGGCCGGCGCTGAAGGCAGCATTCCCGGAAATCGAACTGCACCACATCGGTCCGCTACAGTCGAACAAGGCGAAGGAAGCGGTCGCCCTGTTCGACGTCATCGAGACGATCGATCGCGAGAAGATCGCGGCCGAGCTTGCCAAGGAGATCGCCCGGCAGGGCCGGACACCAAGGCTCTACGTGCAGGTCAACACCGGCTCCGAGCCGCAGAAGGCAGGCATCGAGCCGCGCGAGGCCGTCGCCTTCGTCGCCCGTTGCCGCGAGGTTCACGGCCTCGCCATCGAAGGCCTGATGTGCATCCCGCCGGCCGACGAGAATCCCGGCCCGCATTTCGCCCTGCTGGAGAAGCTCAGCAAGGAAGCCGGCGTCGCAAGACTGTCGATGGGCATGTCCGGCGACTACGATACGGCCATCGCCTTCGGCGCCACCAGCGTCAGGGTCGGCTCGGCGATCTTCGGCAGCCGCTAGCAGAAGCTTGAGCCAATCCCAACAGTGCAATTGCGCCAGCGCTTGAAACGGAACGTACCGTTCCTATTTTCCGGACGTCATCACCAAACCTCCCGGAGCCGCACCATGCGCTACAACCAACTCGGAAACACGGGGATGTTCGTCTCCGAACTTTGCCTCGGCACCATGACCTTCGGCGCCGCCGGGGAAAACGCCCAATGGGGCCTGATCGCCAGCCTGAACCAGAAGGGCGTTGACGAGATCGTCGGCCGGTCCATTGCCGCGGGCGTCAATTTCTTCGACACGGCCGACGTCTATTCGTTCGGTGAGTCCGAAAAACTGCTCGGCCAGTCGCTGAAAAACCTCGGTGTAGTCAGGTCGGACGTGGTCATCGCCACCAAGGTCCACGGCGCCATGGGCAGTGGCCCGAACCAGCGCGGCTCCTCACGCGGCCATATCATGGATTCGGTCGATGCCAGCCTCGAGCGGCTGCAGCTCGACCATATCGATCTCTACCAGCTGCACGGCACCGATGCGGTGACGCCGATCGACGAGACGCTGCGGGCGCTCGACGATCTTGTGTCCAGCGGCAAGGTGCGTTACGTCGGCGTCTCGAACTGGCAGGCCTGGCGCATCGCCAAGGCGCTGGGCATCGCCGAGCGCAAGGGCTTTGCCCGCTTCGAGACCGTGCAATCCTATTATTCGATCGCCGGCCGCGATCTCGAGCGCGAGATCGTGCCTTTGATCAACGAGGAAAAGCTCGGCCTGATGGGGTGGTCGCCGATGGCGGGCGGCCTGCTCTCCGGCAAGTACGGTCCGGGCGCGCCCGGCAATGGCGAAGGCCGCCGCGCGTCCTTTAATTTCCCGCCGGTCAACGAGGACCGTGCCTGGGCAGCGGTTGCCGTCATGCGCGACATTGCCGGGAAGCACGGCGTCAGCGTCGCCACGGTGGCGCTCGGCTATGTGCTGGCAAAACCCTTCGTGATGAGCGTCATCATCGGCGCCAGCCGCATGGAGCAGCTCGAGCAGAACCTTGCCGCGACCGCGCTGAAGCTCGACGCCGACGACCTCGCCAGGCTGGATGAGGTGAGCGCTCTGCCGGCCGAATATCCCGGCTGGATGTTGGAACGGCAGGCGGCAGGCCGCCGCCCGGCGCCGTTCGCACCGAAGGCGTAAGCAACAGCCATCCCTAGCTGACAGTTCGGGAGCCACCGGCTCCCGAACGTCTTTCAGAGCCGTACTGTCTCGACCAGAAAGTCGAGAAAGGCCCGCACCCGCGCCGGCAGGTGCTTGCCCTGGCCGACATAGACAGCGTGCGTCAGTTCCTCATCGCCGGGGTTGAAGTCCTCGAGCAAAGGCACCAGCCGGCCGGCGGCGATGTCGGCCGCGACATGCCAGCGCGCCAGCCGGGCTATGCCCGCGCCTGAAAGTGCCATCAGCCGCATCGCCTCGCCATCGCTGACCAGCGCGCTTCCGGTGGTCGGGACCACGATGGAGCGGTCGGCTCTGTCGACAAACGGCCAGCCGTCGATATGGCGCGCGAAGCGGAAGCCCATCCGGTTGTGGCGGTCGAGATCGACCGGTGTCCGCGGCGTGCCATGGGCGTCGAGGTAGGAGGGTGCCGCGACCACGACTGTCCGGCTTTGCCCGAGCTTGCGCGCCACCAGCCGCGATTCGCCGAGCGGCCCGGCACGGATGGCGACATCGGCGCGCTCCTCCATCAGATCGATGACATGGTCGGTCAGCACAAGGTCGACCGAGATCTCGGGATAGCGTTCGAGGAAGCGCGGCAGCAGCGGGATCAGCCGGTGCTGGCCAAAGGGGACATAGCTGTTGACCCGCAGCAGGCCGCGCGGTGCTGCCCCTGCAGCTGCTTCTCGCTCGGCCGCCGCCATGTCGGCGAGGATGCGCACGCCGCTGTCATGGAAGGCGATGCCCTCCGGCGTGAGCTGCAGCCGTCGCGTCGAGCGGCTGACCAGGCGCGCGCCAAGCCGGGCCTCCAGCCGCGCGATCAGCTTGCTCACCGCCGACGGCGTCATCCGCAACGCCCGCGCCGCCGCCGAAAAACTGCCCGCCTCGACGACGCGGACGAACACTTCGATCTCGCCGGAGCGGTTTGTCTCTGGTCTCGCCATTCGTGAATCTATTTCACAGAAAGTATGCCCGGAGCAAGGCTGGTTCACAGTTGGTTGCGACACGATCTTCCGGGTCGGGACGCGCTGACAGGCGTCCTTCCGCGACCAACAGGACGACCGCCATGCCTCTTGCTCTCTATGCCCTTGCCGCCGGCGCCTTCGGCATCGGCGTTACCGAATTCGTCATCATGGGCCTGCTGCTCGACGTCAGCACCGATCTCGGCGTCTCGATCTCGGCCGCCGGCCAGCTCATTTCAGGCTATGCGCTCGGCGTCGTCATCGGCGCGCCGCTCCTGACTGTCGCCACCGGCCGCTGGCCGCGCAAGACGGTGCTTCTGGCGCTGATGGCGATCTTCACCATCGGCAATCTCGCCTGCGCTTTAGCCCCCGACTACTGGACGCTGATGGGCGCCCGCGTGCTCACCGCCTTTGCCCATGGCACCTTCTTCGGCGTCGGCTCGGTCGTGGCGACCGGGCTGGTCGCGCCCAACAAGAAGGCGTCGGCGATAGCCCTGATGTTCACCGGGCTCACCATCGCCAACATCCTCGGCGTTCCCTTCGGCACCTGGCTCGGCCAGGCCCTCGGCTGGCGCGCGACCTTCTTTGCGGTGACCTTGGTCGGGCTCGCTGCCTTCGCCATCATTCTCCTTCTGGTACCGCGCGGCCAGGCAGAGCCGGAGAAGAGCAAGCTCAGCGCCGATCTTGCCGTCCTTGCCCGCGCACCGGTATTGCTTGGCTTCGCCACCACCGTGCTTGGCTATGCCGGCGTGTTCGCCGTCTTCACCTACATCGCTCCTTTGCTTACCGAGATCACCGGCTTTGGCGAAGCGGCGGTGTCGCCCATCCTGCTCGTCTTCGGCGGCGGCCTCATCGCCGGCAATCTCATTGGTGGCAAGGCAGCCGACCGCTGGCTGGTGCCGTCCGTGCTCGGCAGCCTCGTCGTGCTGGCGCTGGTGCTCGCCACCATGACCCTCGCCTTGCACAACCAGGTGACGGCCGTCCTCTATGTCGGCCTCCTCGGCGCCGCCGCTTTCGCCACCGTGGCGCCGCTGCAGATGTGGGTGCTGGACAAGGCCGAAGGCGCCGGGCAAAGCCTCGCCTCGTCCTTCAACATCGCCGCCTTCAATCTCGGCAACGCCGCAGGCGCCTGGCTGGGCGGCGTGGTGATCGCCCACGGCCCCGGCCTCGGCGCCGTCACCTGGGTCGCGGCCCTGCTGCCGCTTTCGGCGCTCGGCGTGGCCGCACTGGCGCTGCGCCTCGATCGTGGCTCGGCGCTCGGCGAACCGGCATCCGCCCGCTCGTGACGAACCCTCAAAGCAACAACTCTCTCGACCTCACAGGAGCAAAAAATGGACTATCGACGTCTTGGCGCATCGGGCCTGAAGGTTCCCGTGCTTTCATTCGGCGCCGGCACCTTCGGCGGCTCGGGACCGCTGTTCGGGGCCTGGGGTAACAGCGACGCCGAGGAAGCGCGGCGGCTGGTCGACATCTGCCTCGAGGCAGGCGTCAATCTCTTCGACACCGCCGACGTCTATTCGAACGGCGCGTCGGAAGAGGTACTCGGCGCGGCCATCAAGGGTCGCCGCGACGCCGTGCTGATCTCGACCAAGACTTCTTTGCCGATGGGCGATGGACCAACCGACTTCGGCTCCTCGCGATCGCGGCTTATCAGGACGGTGGAAGATGCGCTGAGGCGTCTCGGCACCGATTACATCGACCTTCTGCAGCTGCATGCCTTCGATGCCGGCACGCCGATCGAGGAGGTGCTGTCGACGCTGGACGACCTCGTGCGCGCCGGCAAATTGCGCTATGTCGGCGTCTCCAATTTCTCCGGCTGGCAGGTGATGAAATCGCTCGGCCTCGCCGACAGGCACGGCTACCCGCGCTACATCGCCCATCAGGTTTATTATTCGCTGGTCGGGCGCGACTATGAGTGGGAGCTGATGCCGCTCGGCCTCGACCAGGGCGTCGGCGCGCTGGTATGGAGCCCGCTCGGCTGGGGCCGCCTGACCGGCAAGATCCGCCGCGGCCAGCCCTTGCCGGAAAAGAGCCGGCTGCACGACACGGCAAGCTTCGGGCCGCCGGTCGAGGACGAGATTCTCTTTCGGGTGATCGATGCGCTCGACGCTGTGGCTGCCGAAACCGGCAAGACCGCGCCGCAGATCGCCATCAACTGGCTGCTGCAGCGCCCGACGGTCTCCTCCGTCATCATCGGCGCCCGCAACGAGGAGCAATTGCGCCAGAACCTCAGCGCCGTGGGCTGGACGCTCACCGCCGAGCAGATCAAGAGGCTCGATGCCGCAAGCGAGGTCACCGCGCCCTACCCCTATTTCCCCTATCGCCGCCAGGAAGGTTTCGCCCGGCTGAACCCGCCCGCCGTCTGAAACCGGCGATCTCGCACCGAACGGCGGCCTTCGCCGTTCAGTGCAGCACGAACTCGCCATCGACCTTGCGCCACTCATTCGGCGCGATCAGCTTCTGGTGCGTATAGGTCACCGAATGCAGCGGGCCGTCGAGCTTGGTCTTCCAGAACTCGATGAAGCGGATCAGCACCGGGAATTTCGGCGCGATGTCGTAGTCCTGCCAGATGTAGCTCTGCAGCAGATGCGGATGGTCGGGAAAATGATAAAGAATCTTGGCCGTGGTCAAGCCATAGCCTTTGAGCATCAGGTCCATTTCGGAATGGTCATGCATTGCAGCCCCCTGGGTCGATTCTCCTTTCCTCCCGACATCAGATTGTGCGCCTTGTTATTTAACTGTCTATTGATTTTTCCTGATCGTATCCGGGTTTTCCTCGCCAAAACATGCAGTTAGCAGCGACCGTGGTCGAGTGCTGACAGCATCGGATCATGCCCCTGCGGCATCCCGCCGCGCGAATCCAACGTCTAATATTGCCGTCATCGTGGAACTGTTAATAATGCGCGCGAATTCGCGGCCGCTTTGCCGCGATGGCGCCGGCGCCCAAGCCGGCGCGTTGGTTTCGGGAGGGGAATAAAAATGTCCGAGGTTCATGTCCATCGCATCCAGCCGGCGTGGAAGAAGAACGCGCTGATCGACAACGACACCTACCTCAAATGGTATGCAGACAGCGTCAAGAACCCGGACAAGTTCTGGGGCAAGCACGGCAAGCGCATCGACTGGTTCAAGCCTTTCAGCAAGGTCAAGAACACCTCCTTCGACGGCAAGGTCTCGATCAAATGGTTCGAGGACGGCGAGACCAACGTCTCATACAACTGCATCGACCGGCACCTGAAGAAGCGCGGCGACCAGACCGCCATCATCTGGGAAGGCGACAATCCCTATGACGACAGGAAGGTCACCTACAACGAGCTCTACGCGCATGTCTGCCGCTTCGCCAATGTGCTGAAGAAGCACGGCGTCAAGAAGGGCGACCGCGTCACCATCTACATGCCGATGATCCCGGAAGCGGCCTATGCGATGCTCGCCTGCACGCGGCTAGGCGCCATCCATTCGGTGGTCTTCGGCGGCTTCTCGCCGGATGCGCTGGCCGGCCGCATCGACGACTGCAAATCGACCTTCGTCATCACCGCCGACGAGGGCCTGCGCGGCGGCAAGCACGTGCCCCTGAAGGAAAACACCGACAAGGCGATCGACATCGCCGCCAAGGCCGGCACCAAGGTCGAGAAGGTGCTGGTCGTGCGCCGCACCGGCGGCAAGATCAACTGGGTGGCGGGCCGCGACCTCTGGCACCATGACGAGATCGCGACGGTCAAGGCCGACTGCAAGCCGGAGAAGATGAAGGCCGAGGATCCACTGTTCATCCTCTACACATCGGGCTCGACCGGCAAGCCGAAGGGCGTGCTGCACACCACCGCCGGCTATCTCGTCTATGTCTCGATGACGCACCAATATGTCTTCGACTACCATGATGGCGACATCTACTGGTGCACCGCCGATGTCGGCTGGGTCACCGGCCACAGCTACATCGTCTACGGGCCGCTCGCCAATGGCGCCACCACGCTGATGTTCGAGGGCGTGCCCAACTACCCGTCGCAGTCGCGCTTCTGGGAAGTCATCGACAAGCACAAGGTCAACATCTTCTACACCGCGCCGACGGCGTTGCGCGCGCTGATGGGCGCCGGCGACAGCCACGTCACCGAGACCTCGCGCAAGTCGCTGCGCGTGCTGGGCTCGGTTGGCGAGCCGATCAATCCGGAAGCCTGGGAGTGGTATTTCAACGTCGTCGGCAACGGCAAGGTGCCGATCGTCGACACCTGGTGGCAGACCGAGACCGGCGGCATCCTGATCACGCCGCTGCCCGGCGCTACCAACCTCAAGGCGGGTTCGGCGACACGGCCCTTCTTCGGCGTCAAGCCGCAGCTGGTCGACAACGATGGCAAGGTGCTCGAGGCTGCGGCCGACGGCAATCTCTGCATCACCGATTCCTGGCCGGGCCAGATGCGCACCGTCTATGGCGATCACGAGCGCTTCGTGCAGACCTATTTCTCCACCTACAAGGGCAAGTACTTCACCGGTGACGGCTGCCGCCGCGACGAAGACGGCTACTACTGGATCACCGGCCGCGTCGACGACGTCATCAACGTCTCCGGCCACCGCATGGGCACGGCGGAAGTCGAATCGGCTTTGGTCAGTCACGACAAGGTTTCCGAGGCCGCCGTCGTCGGCTACCCGCACGACATCAAGGGCCAGGGCATCTACTGCTATGTCACGCTGATGGCAGGCGAGGCGTCGAGCGAGGCGCTGCGCAAGGAACTGGTCGACCATGTCCGCAAGGAGATCGGCGCCATCGCCACGCCTGACAAGATCCAGTTCGCGCCGGGCCTGCCCAAGACCCGTTCCGGCAAGATCATGCGCCGCATTCTGCGCAAGATCGCCGAGGACGATTTCGGCGCGCTCGGCGACACCTCGACGCTGGCCGATCCGGCCGTCGTCGATGATCTTGTCGCCAACCGGCAGAACAAGAAGGCATGATGCAGGACAAGACTGCCCTGGGTGCGGTTGCCCAGCTCTGGCGCTATCCGGCGAGCTCGCTCGCCGGCGAGCGCCTGGACGCGATCTCGGTCGGCCCCGAAAGCATCGACGGAGACCGCATGTTCGGCCTCGTCGATCGATCGGACAATGAGATCGCACGGCCCGACCGCGACGTGAAATGGCACAAGGTGCCGCGCATCCGCACCCGGCTGACCAACAACCGCGAACTGGAGATCGCCCTCCCCGACGGCGATTGGCTGGCCGCATCCGGCGCCGAAAGCGACCGCGCCATTTCAGCCTTTCTCGGCTTTGAAGCTTCGATCCGGCCGTTCCGCCGCGAAAACGCCGCGCCCGACTATGCCGGCCCGCTGACCGCGGAGCGCTACGCCAAGAACCCCATCCATCTGCTGACCACCGCCTCGCTGGCGCGGCTGAAGGCACTGCATCCGGAAGGTGCCGCCGATCCTCGCCGCTTCCGCCCCAACATCGTCGTCGACATGGAGCCGGTCGAAGGCTCGTTCCCCGAAACGGAATGGATCGGCCGCAAGCTAGCGATCGGCGACCTGCTGCTGACTATCTCCGAACCCTGCCGCCGCTGCGGCTTTACCATCATCGCCCAGGACGGTTTCGACAACGATCCCGGAATCCTGCGCAACCTGGTGCGCCACAACGCCCATAATCTCGGCGTCTACTGCACGGTCGACCGGCCGGGGCGGGTCGAGGTTGGCGCGCCGATGCGGTTCGTCTGACAAGGCGCCTCTGGCTTTTTCAAACCTGCGTCTTGTCTTTTGCTGCAACGCACCCCATCATGAGGGTGTGTTCAACAGATCGAAAGGAGGTGATCCGATGTCGAGTGATTTCGTTTTCCAGAACGTGGCCTCAGCGGATTGCACTTTCGGGAAGCAGTCTTCCCGTTAAGGCGCGAGATGCGCGGCAGGTGACGTGAGAGCGTCGCCGCCAGAGACCGCGCCATGGACGGAAACACGGAAGGCCGCCGGCTTCGAAAGAAGCGGCGGCCTTTTCCGTTCTCACGGACTGCCCGAAGTCGGCGGATCAGCGCTTGATAGTCAGCGTCTCGATGTTGCGTGCGATTTCAAGGAATGCTGCGTTGAGTTCGGTCCCGTTGGCCGCCTGATAGAAGTGCTTGATCTTGCCGGTGTCGGCGCTCGCGCAATCCTGCAGCGTCGCCTTAGCGTTCTTCTCCTGGAGGTCGAAGCCGATGGTGAAGATTTCGATGCCCTGGTCGCGCATGGCGGCACACAGTGTCTTTGCCGCGGTGCGGGTCGGTTCCTTGCCGGCGTCGTTGTAGACCTCGCCGACGCTGCTGGCGTCGAAATAGGACAGGTTGAACTCGCCGTCGGTCATTAGGATCGCGATCTTGGCGACCCTTTTCGGGTCCATCTTTGCCGGCCGCTGCGAAGCCTTCATCACGCTGCCCCAGTTCTCGGAAAGCATGTACCAGGCCCATTGCACGCCGATATGACCGGCAGTGCCGCCCGAGGCGGCAAAGGTCTTGATGACATTCTTCAGCGCATCGGCATCCGCCGTCAGCGGCATCAGGGCAGCGGCCGGGCAAGCTGCCGTGCGGCTGCTCTTTGCGAAGTCCGACAGGAAATAGTCGCGATTGACCATGCTGACGTCGGGGCCGGTGTCCGAATATTGATAGGTGCCCTTGCGCTCGGTGGCGCAATTGTCCGGGCGCGACGAGGCCGCGACATATTTCGGGTCGTCATTGCCCGGAGCCTGTTTGCGCTGGCCGGCCTTGGTTTCGACATAGACGCTGCTTTCCGCAAGCGAACCGGCATTGATCGAATTGGCGTAGGGCACGATCGACACCCGCACCCTGGGGTTGGCCTGGTTCTGATTGTCGAGGAAGCTGTCGACCGCATTTGCGGCGGCGGCCCTCAAGTCCTTTATCTTTTGACCGGTCATCGATCCGGTCACATCGAGCATCATTGCCACCTCGATCGTCTTGTCCGAATAAAGTGCCGTGGTGGAGACGCCCACGCGCTGCATGTCGCCCATGCTGAACAGCGGGAAATAGAAGGCGACATCGGCATGGACGTCCGCCCGGACGGTCTTGGCCGTCTTGTCGACCGTCAATTTGTCGAGAACGATCTGGTCGGTCTGCAGGATGCCGGCCGCGCTGTTGGCATCGAGAAAGGCCTGCACGGACTTGTTCGCATCGGCTTCCTTGATGACGCCGGTGGTGAGATCGCGCGCCGTCGAGGTAACCGCCGCGTCCACGATGCTCTGCAGGCTCAATTTGGCGTTGTAGAGTTGGGAGACATTGACTGCGAAGCCGACGCCCAGCGCCAGCACCGACGCCGCGAAGCCGAAGACGATGGCAAAGTTTCCGCCACGATCCCTGGCAAAGCCGCCGGCCGCCTGAACAAGACCTCTGAACCGCCGCATCTTTCCGCCTCCACTTGCCGCGGCCTCGAAACCGCATGAGGGGAGTTGCAGGAATCCGGCCGGATGGCGCTGCCGCGACCGCAAAAGCCGCCATCTCCTGTCAAGCCATTGTTTTCACTCGGCTTCGAAGTCGGGCAAGGTGAATGGCCGGTAAACAGAAAACCCGAGCCGCAACTTCCTTTACGAAGTGCTTACCATGATCCCGCCCGTGGTGCTTTTCGGTCCCGGTCCGGCACAGACCGACTGTCCCGAAGCGGATCACCCGTCGATCTCAGGCCGGTCTCGGGCGGCGTCGTCAGGCCAGCATCTGGGCGCTGACGGTCCTGTCGACGCCATGATGGGGCGGATTGAACAGATTGCGCTCCTGCTCATAGGTCCAGACCTTGAACAGGCTGAGACGGTGCTGGCCGAAACTGTGCAGCAGCGGCACGTCGGTGGCGTCGCGGCCGCGCGCGATGACGACGCGGCCGATCCTCGGGCGATTGTGGCGCGGATCGAACGTGTACCACTTGCCGTCGAGGAAGACTTCCATCCACGCCGAGAAATCCATCGGCGCTGGATCGACCGGCACGCCGATATCGCCGAGATAGCCGTTCACGTAGCGGGCCGGGATGTTCATGCAGCGGCAGAGCGTGATCGCCAGATGGGCAAAGTCGCGGCAGACGCCGACGCGCTCCTCATGCGCCTGCGCCGCCGTGCGGGTCGAGCGCGCATAGCCGTAGCCGAACGACAGGCGGCTGTGGACATAGTCGACGATCGCCTGCACCCGCGCCCAGCCCGGCGGAAGGTTGCCGAACAGCTGCCAGGCGAGGTCGCTGAGATGGTCGGTCTCGCAGTAGCGGCTGCCAAGCAGATAGACGAGCACCTCATCGGGCAGTTGCGCCACCGGCGTTTCCCCGGCCAGCGTGTTGACGTCGTCGGTCTCGCCGCTGTCCTCGATGACCGCGTCGTAGAGGATGCGGAACCCGCCGGCGGGCGCGGTGAAACGGCGGCAGCTGTTGCCATGGCGGTCGTGATAGACCCGGGTCGGGACCGAAGGCGACGTCAGCACGCGGGTCTGCCGCTTGATGTCGGCCTGGCGCTCCCGGTGGATGTCGAGCAGTGAAATGATCGGCGTTGCAGCGTCACTCTCAATAGCAATTTCGTAGCCGAGCCTGATCAGCATCGCGGTCCCCCTTCGGTCTTCTTGAAAGTGAATGACCTCAACGCGCCAAGAGGACCATGGTTCCCCCGCGACGGGTCGAAAAGGTGACGCCACGGCTTCCAATGGCAAGGCCATGACGCTAGGGTCGCACCCTCCCGAACCGACCCCCCAAAACAACGCCAGGATATCAGATGTTTGCAGGCAGAAAATTCGCGGCCTTTCTGTTCGACATGGACGGCACGGTGATCAACTCCATTGCCGCCGCCGAAAGGGGGTGGGCGCAGTGGGCGCAGCGCCAGGGCCTCGACGTCGCCACCTTCCTGCCGACGATCCATGGGGTGCGGGCGATCGAGACCATCGGCCGGCTCAATCTTCCAGGCGTCGACCCGGTAAGCGAGGCCGATGCGCTGTTGCAGGCCGAGGCGGCCGACCTCGACGGCATCCTCCCGATCGCCGGCGCGGTCGCCTTTCTGAAGTCGCTGCCACCCGAACGCTGGGCCATCGCCACGTCGGCGCCGCGCGAGCTGGCGCTGCTGCGCATGAAGGCGGCCGGCATCCCGATACCAGCCGTCATAGTCGCTGCCGAGGATGTCACGCGCGGCAAGCCGGCGCCCGATTGCTTCCGGCTGGCCGCCGAACGGCTCGGCGTGGATGCGCGCGATTGCCTCGTCTTCGAGGATGCCCCAGCCGGCATTGCCGCGGCCGAGGCGGCCGAAGCCACGGTCATGGTGATCAGCGCCACGCACGGCTATCCGCTGCAGACGCCACACATGGCAATCGCCTCTTACGACGGGCTCGGCATCGCCGTCGACGATCGCGGCTGGATCGCTCCCGCACCGGAGCTGGCCGCGGCTTAAGGCCCCTAGCTTCGTCATCCCAGGGCGAAGCAGGAGCGAAGCGACGTCGCGGAGACCCTGGGATGACGAATGGGAGGGGCGTTTCCGCTAATCTCCGAAGTGCGTGATCGGCAACACAAGCACCGGAAGCGCAGGAAGCCGCCATTTGCAGGCCGGCATCACCTGAACATCAGCCCAGCCTAAAAATCGCTGGTCAGGCCTTTCAGTTCCCAGTCGCCATAGCGGCCGGGCTCCTTGCCGCCGCGGCCGCCGATTTCCTTCGGCAGCGCCGCTTCCTTTTCGCGATATGCCTCGCGCCTTGCCCGCGCTTCCGCCAGCGCGCGGCTGGCCGCCGGCGTCAGCGTTTTTTGCGGTGTGTCGCGATCCGGGCCGGTGTCGGCTTTGCTGGTCTGGTCGGTCATGCGATAGTCCCGGCGGATTGAAACAGGGGCAGGCGTTTCCCATCATATAGCGATGAGCCCGCTTGGATCGACCCCTTTTCGCCGCCACGGACGGAGCAGCCGATGAACACCCTTCGCACCGCCATGCTTCTCGCCGCGATGACGGCTTTGTTCATGGGCGTCGGCTTTCTGATCGGCGGAACGGGCGGCATGATGATCGCTCTGCTGATCGCCGCCGGCACCAACCTGTTCAGCTACTGGAACGCCGACAAGATGGTGCTGTCGATGAACCGCGCCGTCGAGGTCGACGAGAAGAATGCGCCCGAATATTACGCCATCGTCCAGGCGCTCGCCCAACGCGCCGGTCTGCCGATGCCGAAAACCTATCTGATCGACAACCCTCAGCCCAACGCCTTCGCCACCGGCCGCAACCCCGAGAATGCCGCGGTGGCCGCTTCGACCGGGCTGTTGCAGAGGCTGTCGCATGAGGAGGTCGCGGCGGTTATGGCGCACGAGCTTGCCCATGTGCAGCACCGCGACACGCTGACCATGACCGTCGTCGCCACCCTTGCCGGCGCCATCTCGATGCTCGGCAATTTCGCCTTCTTCTTCGGCGGCAGCCGCGACAACAACAACCCGTTCGGCTTCGTCGGCGTGCTGGTGGCCATGCTGGTGGCGCCCTTCGCCGCCATGATCGTGCAGATGGCGGTCAGCCGCACCCGCGAATACGAGGCCGACCGGCGCGGTGCCGAGATCGTCGGAAACCCGCTTTGGCTGGCTTCGGCCCTTGACAAGATCGCCCGCAGCGCCGAACGCATCCCCAACCCGGATGCCGAGCGCAACCCGGCCATGGCCCATCTCTTCATCATCAACCCGCTTTCCGGCGAGCGCATGGACAATCTGTTCTCCACACATCCAAACACCGACAACCGCATCGCCGCCCTGCAGGCGATGGCGCGCGGCGGTGCGTCGCAGGCAGCGCCGCGCCAGGCGCCGACGCCACGCCAGGCGGACGAGCAGCCATCGGCGGGACCGTGGGGCAAGCAAGCTGAGCAGGAGCAGCCGGCCGAGCCGGCGCGGCCCAAGTCCAACCCGTGGGGACGCAACCCGACCGGACCCAAAGGTCCGTGGTCGTGAGCGGCGCCAAACGCCGGCAGAGGACACCAGGCGATCGTGAAGACAGCGCAGGCGGCGAGGCGGTAGCCGGCCTCGCCGCGCGCATGGCGGCGGCGCGCCTGCTCGCCGCCGTCATCGATGCGCGCACGCCGCTCGACGGACTGACCGATCACGAGAACGGCCACCCGCAATACAAGGCGCTCGACCTGCGCGACCGCGCGCTGGTGCGCGCCATACTGGTCACCGCGCTGCGCTATCGCATGACGATTGCGGGCCTGCTGGCGCGGCGCCTGGAAAAGCCGCTGCCGGCCAATGCCACCGTGCTGTCGCACATACTGCATGTGGCAGCGGCGCAGATCCTGTTCCTCGACATTCCCGACAGCGCCGCTGTCGACCTCGCCGTCACCCACGCCAAGTCCGACCCGCGCACGCTGCGCTTTTCTGGCCTCGTCAACGGCGTGCTGCGCACCTTGGCGCGCGCCAAGGAGGCGGAATTGCCTGCCGCCCTTGCCGCCACCGACGAAGCGCCAAAATGGTTTTCCGACCGGTTGAAGGCGGCCTATGGCGCCGACAGGACCGGGCAGATCTTGGCTGCCCATCGCCATGAGGCGCCGGTCGATTTCACCGTCAAGTCCGATCCGGCACTTTGGGCCGAACGGTTCGGCGGCATAGTGCTGCCGACCGGCACGGTGCGCGTGGAAAAACTCTGTGCCTCCGTCCCCGACCTGCCCGGCTTCGCCGACGGCGCCTGGTGGGTGCAGGACGCCGCCGCCAGCCTGCCGGCCCGGCTGTTCGGCGAAGTGAAAGGGCTTCGTGTCGCCGATCTCTGCGCCGCCCCCGGCGGCAAGACCGCGCAGCTCATTCTTGCCGGCGCCAAGGTCACCGCGGTCGACACGTCGAAAAACCGGCTGGCGCGGCTGACGCAGAATCTCGAGCGGCTCGGCCTCTCCGCCGAGATCGTCCAGGCCGACCTGCTCGACTACCAACCGGAGGAATTGTTCGACGCAATTCTCCTCGACGCGCCCTGCTCCTCGACCGGCACGGTGCGGCGGCATCCCGACGTGCCATGGACCAAGACCATGGCCGATGTCGAAAAGCTCGCCGGGCTGCAGGCAAGGCTGCTCGCCCGCGCCGTCAGCCTGGTCAAACCGGGCGGGCGGATCGTCTTTTCCAACTGTTCGCTCGACCCGATCGAAGGCGAGGACCTTTACCGCGCCTTCCTTGCTGGCACGGCTGATGTCGTCGACGATCCCGTTCGGCCTGGCGAGTTTGCCGGCATCGATGCGTTCCTGACGCCGCAGGGCACGCTGCGCACCACGCCCGCCGATCTGATGCTTGAAACGCCTGGGATTTCCGGTCTCGACGGCTTCTTCGCCGCCCGCATGCGCCGGGCCGGCTAAAATCGTTTTTCACTAAAATTTGCTGACTTTTCTAAGGAGAATCAGGCCGCAGCAGCGTGAACTCCTTCACGATGGCGAAATCCACCTTCGCATAAGTTCTTGAATCATATAAGCTTGTCCTTGGGTATGGACGACCAGGAGGGGATTTGGCACTTGCTGCCGGCAGCACGACGCGTCTTTGGACGCTTGTCGCGAGGGAGTTCTGGCGCAAGACGCGCCGGCGCCTGCGTGCCGGGCCGATCTATCGCTGGCGCTACTCCGGCCGCACGCCCGAACGCGTCCTGATCGCACCACCGGACCTGAGGCTCGCCGATCCGCAGATTGCGCTCGAGATCTATTACGGCCGCTATCCGCTGTCGGGCCATATGGTCGAGACCGGCGGCAAGTCGCCGTTCCAGATCGCCGTGCCCAATCGCGGCTGGCAAAAGACGCTGCACGGTTTTCGCTGGCTTCGCCACATGCGCGCCGCCGGCACCGAGCTTGCCGCCGCCAACGCCCGCGCCCTGGTTTCCGACTGGATCGCCATACACGGCAACCAGATTTCGGGCATCGCCTGGGAACCCGGCACGACGGCCAAGCGGGTCATTGCCTGGCTGCAGCATTCGTCAGTGGTGCTGCAAGGTGCGGAATTTCCCTTCTATCGCGCCTTCCTGAAATCACTTGCCATGCAGATACGCTATCTCCGGTCGATGGCGCGCGAAATGCCTGATGGCAAGGACAGGCTGCGCGCCCGTATCGCGCTCGCCTTCGCCGCTTTATCCCTGCCAGCGCCGGCATCGGCGCTGCGCATTGCCACCCGCAACCTGGCGGAGGAGCTCGAGCGCCAGATCCTCCCGGATGGCGGCCATATTTCGCGCAACCCGATGACGGTGCTCGAACTTCTCGCCGACCTCCTTCCGCTGCGCCAGACCTACGCCAACCAGGCCGAGACGCCGCCGCCGGCGCTGATGGGCGCCATCGACCGCATGCTGCCGGCGCTGCGTTTCTTTCGCCACCAGGACGGCAGCCTCGCCCGCTTCAACGGCATGGGCGCCACCATCCACGACCGCATCGCCACCATCCTGCGCCACGACGACACTGTCGGCGCGCCGCTGCTGCATGCGCCGCATTCGGGCTATGAGCGCCTGTCGATGGGCGGCGTGACCGTCATCGCCGACACCGGCCTGCCGCCGCCCATCGATGTTTCCAACGCCGCGCATGCCGGCTGCCTCGCCTTCGAACTCTCCTCCGGCCGCCAGCACTATGTCGTCAATGCCGGCATCGACACCTACGGCGCCGCCGAATTCCGGCCGCTGGCCCGCGCCACGGCCGCGCACTCCACCGCCACCATCAACGACACCTCGTCGGCGCGTTTCAGCCATTCGCTACGCGTCAACGATCTCCTGGGCTCGCCGCTGATCGGCGGTCCGCAGCATACGCCCTGCAAACGCACCGACCAGAAGGGCAGCCAGGGCTTCATCGCCCGCCACGACGGCTATGCCGCGCGCTTCGGCTTCCTGCACGAGCGCGAGCTGACGCTGGCGAACAACGGCAATGTACTGACCGGCAGGGACCGCTTCCTGCGCCCCGGCGGTGCTGCGATCCGCAACAACGGCCGCGACTTTGTCACGGTGCGCTTCCACATCCATCCCGATGTAGATCTGCTGCAGGACGAGCATGACCGGCTGGTGCTGACCGGCGATCAGACCGACACCTGGGTCTTGACCTGCAAGGAGGTCGTGCCGGAGGTCGAGGAATCGATCTATTTCGCCGGCCTTGGCGGCCCGCGCCGCAGCCGCCAGATCGTGCTGGCCTTCAAGGCCTCCGAGATATCGGAGGTTCACTGGCAGCTGACACGGACCAGCATCGCCGGCTATCCCGAAAACAACTAGTGCATGTCGCGCAAAAAGTGCGCAGCGGTTTTGCGATAACGACATGCAAAGAACCAAGAACTTAATGCGCGGCGTATGAATCCGTTTGGATCGACGCGCTTTAAGTGCCTGCCGTGACGAAGCGCCCGGCTTGATTTCCGGGCCTCATATGCTACGGCCCGGTCACGCTTCCCAATCCAGCCGTGAAAGGCCGCCAGCCCATGGCCGTCGCCAGCAAAAACATTCCAGCGCCCGACCTCGTCCCGATCCGCCGCGCGCTGCTGTCCGTCTTCGACAAGACCGGCCTCGTCGATTTCGCCAAGGCGCTCGCCGCGGCCGGAGTCGAGCTGGTCTCCACCGGCGGCACCGCGAAGGCGATCGCCGAAGCCGGCATGGCCGTGCGCGACGTCTCCGAGCTGACCGGCTTTCCCGAGATCATGGACGGCCGCGTCAAGACGCTGCATCCGTCGGTGCATGGCGCCCTGCTCGGCATACGCGACGACGCCGAGCATGCCAGCGCGATGCGGACCCACGGCATTGAGCCGATCGACCTCGTCGTCTCCAACCTCTATCCGTTCGAGGAGGTCCGCCGCTCCGGCGCCGGCTATGCTTCGATCGTCGAGAACATCGACATTGGCGGCCCGGCGATGATCCGCGCCTCGGCCAAGAACCACGCCTATGTCGCCATCGTCACCGACCCCGGCGACTATGCATCGGTGCTCAACGCGCTGGAGATGAATATCGGCTCGCTGTCGCTGGATTTCCGCAAGAAGCTGGCGGCCAAGGCCTTCGCCCGTACCGCCAGCTACGATGCGGCGATTTCCGGCTGGTTCGCCGAGGCGCTGGAGATCGAACATCCGACATGGCGCGCCTTCGGCGGCCGGCTGGTCGAGGTGATGCGCTATGGCGAGAACCCGCACCAGGGCGCCGGCTTCTACGTCAACGGCGACAAGCGGCCGGGCGTCGCCACCGCCCGCCAGTTGCAGGGCAAGCAGCTCTCCTACAACAACATCAACGACACCGACGCCGCCTTCGAACTGGCAGGCGAGTTCGACCCGGCCCGCTCGGCCGCGATCGCCATCATCAAGCATGCCAACCCGTGCGGCGTCGCCGAGGGGGCGTCGCTGAAGGCGGCCTATGCCAAGGCGCTGGCCTGCGACCCGGTCTCTGCCTATGGCGGCATCATCGCCATGAACCGCATCCTCGACGCCGAAGCGGCCGAGGAGATCGTGAAGACTTTCACCGAGGTGATCATCGCGCCCGACGCCTCCGAGGAAGCGGCTCGCATCGTCGCCGCCAAGAAGAACCTGCGCTTGCTGGTCGCGGGCGGCCTGCCCGATCCTCGCGCCGCCGGCACGACGGTCAAATCCGTCGCCGGCGGACTGCTCGTCCAGGGCCGCGACAATGCGGTGATCGACGACCTTGAGCTGAAGGTGGTGACCAAGCGCGCGCCGACGCCGGCCGAGATGGCCGATCTCAAATTCGCCTTCCGCGTCGCCAAGCATGTCAAGTCGAACGCCATCGTCTACGCCAGGGACGGCGCCACCGTCGGCATCGGCGCCGGCCAGATGAGCCGCGTCGATTCCTCGCGCATCGCCGCCCGCAAGGCGCTCGACGCCGCCGAGGCGGCCGGGCTGGCGGAACCGCTGACCAAGGGCTCGGTCGTCGCCTCCGATGCCTTCTTCCCCTTCGCCGACGGGCTGTTATCGGCGATCGAAGCCGGCGCCACCGCCGTCATCCAGCCGGGCGGCTCGATGCGCGACGACGACGTCATCGCCGCCGCCGACGAACATGGCATCGCCATGGTGTTTACGGGTGTGAGGCACTTCCGGCATTGAGGCGCGCTCTTTCCTTCTCCCCTTGCGGGAGAAGGTGGATCGGCGGGCAGCGCCGAGACGGATGAGGGGTGTTGGAAGAAACTCAACGCCTCATTGTCCAGCACCCCTCATCCGTCGCCTTCGGCGACACCTTCTCCCACAAGGGGGAGAGGGAAAAAGGGCTCACTCCACTGGCTGGTCGGCCGGATATGGCGTCCTGATCAATATCGCCATGCCAGCGCCCAGGAACAGCACTATGGCCGCCATGCCGAGCCGCGATGAGCCGCTGGCCAAGGTGATGGTTGCCACCATGAAGGGTGCGGCGAAACTGGTCGCTCGACCAGCCAGCGCATAGATGCCGAAATAGCGGCCCGATTCGGCGGCGGTGACGCTACGCGCCATATAGGAGCGCGATGAGGCCTGCACCGGACCGAAGGCAAGCCCGATCAGCAGGCCGTAGAAGATATAGGCCTTTTCAGCCGGCGTGCCGAACAATCCGCCGCTATCGGTTTCGGGCATCATCCAGGCGCCGAACAGCGTATAGCCCGGGCCGGTCGAGACGATGCCGATGGTGGCGATGCTGAGCAGGACGAGCGAGATAAGCACGATGGTCTTGGAGCCAAGCGCCGTATCGAGACGGGCGGCAACCAGGCAACCGACGATGGCGACGACATTGAGGATGATGCCGAACATGCCGATCTCGGTGATCGACCAATGGAACATTGCCGCCGCAAAGGTGCCGCCCAGTGCCAGCAGCGCGTTGACGCCGTCCTGATAGATCATGCGGGCAATGAGGAACCGGAAGATGCCGCTGCGCTGGCGCACTTCGGCGAGCGTCGACTTCAGTTCCGACAGGCCCTCGCGCACTGCCGGCCCGATCGCAATGCCCCTGATGGCGTCCGGCGTGAAGAAGAACATCGGCAGGATGAACAGGAAGTACCAGCCGGCCGAGAGCGGTCCGGTGGCCCGCGCATCCTCGCCGAGCTTCGGATCGAGCCCGAAGATGGGATCGAGACCGACGATGGTCTTGCCGGTCTCCGGCGAACCGGCCATGCAGGCGACGACGAAGATCAACGCGATCATGCCGCCGAGATAGCCAAGGCCCCAGGCCATGTTGGAAATTCGGCCGATCTCGCTCTTCGGCACCAGGCGCGGCATCATGGAATCGTTGAACACCGTCGAGAACTCAGCCGCGACGGAGGCGATCGAGAACAGCGCCACGATCAGGAAAAGGTTCGAACCGGGCGCGGCGAACCAAAGCAGGGTCAGACTGGTGATCTTGATCGCAGCGAAGAACGCGATCCACGGCTTGCGCGGTCCGGTCTGGTCGGCGATCGAGCCGAGGATCGGCGACAGCACGGCGATAGCCAGGCCCGCCGCTGCTATGCCGTAACCCCAGGCCGCCTGGCCCGTCTCCGGATCGCTGGCCATGCGCGAGACGAAGTAGGGCCCGAAGATGAAGGTGGTGACAACCGTGAAGAACGGCTGCGCCGCCCAGTCGAACAGCATCCATCCCCAGATGCCGCGTCCCGATGCCCGCTGCACTGCCACCTCGGTCATGTCCCCTCCCGCAGAACGGCGCCCGAAGCAGGGCGCCGTGTAGCTCTATAGCGTAGTTCCTGCCAGCAATCTCGCCCGATCTGGCTCACATCCCCGTCAGATCGCTCATCAGCCCTGACGCCACCGACAGCCGCGACACGGTGATGTCGCCGCCCTCGGTCAGCGCCTGCAGCCGCTCGCGGATGCGCCCGACCCGCTCGCCACCGGCCTCCAGCCAGGCCGCCACCGGGTCGGCCGCCTTGGCATGGCCGGTGAGCGCCGCCACCGCTATGCCGCGCCTGGCCGCGCCGATCGTGTCGGTCGCGCGCGACAGAGCGAGCTGGTCGTAGTAGTCGGAGGGCGTGATCGAGCGCGCCGCATCCTCGACTCGCGGAATGCGGAAGGCGTCGCTGACGGCGAAGAAGGCCTTGGCGGCGACGACGATATCGGCATTGGCCATGCGCGCCGTTAGCGCGATGTCGGGGATCAGTTCCGCCACATCGGTCAGCGCCAGCTGCGCGGCGAGCTTCTCCGGCGCGCCGGCCTTGAACAGACCATGCCGCCGCTCCTCTATCCGCTCGCGCGAGAAGGCGGGCAGCAGCGAGGCGAGTTTCGGCTCCAGTGCCTTGCGCGCCTCCTGGAGCTCGGCAATCCGCTGGCCGAGCGCCGCCGTGCCGGCATCGTTCTTAAGATACCAGCCGCTTGTCACGAAGATAAGCCGGCTAATCGCCTGATAGAGGTCGAGCTGCACCTGGCCGTCGATCTGGTTGTCGAGCGCGTCGATCTCGCTGTAGAGCGCCGGCAAGGCAAAGCCGTCACGCACCACGGCGAAGGTGCGCACTACGTCTGCGGCGGTTCGGCCGGTGGCTTCCTGCAGCCGGTTGACGAAGGAAGGTCCGCCGCGATTGACCAGGTCGTTGGCCAGGACGCGGGTGATGATCTCGCGGCGCAGCCGGTGGCCGCGGATCTCGGCGGCGTATTTCTTCGCCATCCGGTCCGGGAAATAGCCCATCAGGTCGCGGTCGAAATGCGCATCGTCCGGCACGTCGCTGGCGACGATGTCGGAGAACAGCACGATCTTGGCATAGGCGAGCAGCACGCCGAGCTCGGCTCGGGTCAGCGGCTCGCCGCGCGCCTCGCGCTCGGCAAGCGCCGCCGGCGACGGCAGCGTCTCGACGGCGCGATCGAGCAGGCCGCGTGCTTCGAGTGCCGACATGAACCGGCTCTGATGCGCGATATCGGCGAGCCCGCGCTTGCGCGCCATCGAAAGCGCCAGCGTCTGCTGGTAGTTGTTGGACAGCACCAGTGAGCCGACCTCATCGGTCATCTCGGCGAGCAATTTGTTGCGCGCCGGCCGGGTCAGCGATCCCTTGCGCATGGCCGAAGCCAGCGCGATCTTGATGTTGACTTCGACGTCGGAGCAGTTGACGCCCGCCGAATTGTCGATGGCGTCGGAATTGCAGCGGCCGCCCGCAAGCCCGAACTCGATGCGCGCCCGCTGCGTCACGCCAAGATTGGCGCCCTCGCCAATGACCTTGGCGCGCACGTCGAGCGCGGTGATGCGGATGGCGTCATTGGCGCGGTCGCCGACATCCGCATTGGTTTCGGTGGAGGCCCTGAGATAGGTGCCGATGCCGCCGAACCACAAAAGATCGACCGGCGCCTTGAGAATGGCGTTCATGATCTCGACCGGCGTCGCGGTGGTCTTGCCAAGGCCGATGGCCGCGGCAGCCGCCGCCGGCAGCGTGATCGACTTCTGGCTGCGCGAGACGATGATGCCGCCTTCCGACAGCTTGGTCTTGTCATAGTCCTGCCAGCTCGAGCGCGGCAAAGCGAACACGCGCTGGCGTTCCGCCATCGAGGCCGCCATGTCCGGATCGGGATCGATGAAGATGTCGCGATGGTCGAAGGCGGCGATCAGCCTTGTCTGCGGCGACAACAGCATGCCGTTGCCGAACACGTCGCCCGACATGTCGCCGACACCGACGACGGTGAAGGGCGCGGTCTGGATGTCGCGGTTCATCTCGCGGAAATGCCGCTTCACCGCTTCCCAGCCGCCCTTGGCGGTGATGCCCATTTTCTTGTGGTCGTAGCCGGCCGAGCCGCCGCTGGCGAAGGCATCGTCGAGCCAGAAGCCGTGCTTCTCGCTTATCGCGTTGGCGGTGTCGGAGAAGGTCGCCGTGCCCTTGTCGGCGGCGACCACGAAATAGGGATCGTCCTGGTCGCGCCGGATCACGCCGGCCGGCGGAATGACCTCGTCGATGCCGATATTGTCGGTGATCGACAACAGGCTGGAGACGAAGTTCTTGTAGGCCGAGGTTCCGGCCTCGAAGATGGCGTCGCGGCCGGCGCTCATCGGCAGCTTCTTCGGATAGAAACCGCCCTTGGCGCCGACCGGCACGATCACCGCATTCTTGACCTGCTGCGCCTTGACCAGGCCGAGCACCTCGGTGCGGTAGTCCTGGGCGCGGTCCGACCAGCGCAGGCCGCCGCGCGCGACAGGGCCAAAGCGCAGATGCACGCCTTCGACCTCCGAGCCATAGACGAAGATCTCCCGCCACGGCCGTGGCGCCGGCAGCCCGTCGACCGCCTGCGAGTCGAGCTTGATCGCCAGCGACTGGCCCTTCGCTTTCGTATCGGCAACGAAATGATTGGTGCGCAGCGAAGCTTCGATCAGGTTGAGGTAGCGGCGGATGATGGTGTCGTCATCGATGTTGGGCACCTCTTCCAGCGCATCCCTGATCTTGGCCTTGAGGTGCTTGGCCGCCACCACGCCTTCTGTCTCGGCCGTTGGCCCGAGGCGGGCGACGAACAGCGCATGCAGGCCGCGCGCGATATCCGGATAGCGGTTGAGCGCTGCGGCGATGAAATCCTGGCTCTGCGGGATGCCGGCCTGCTGCAGATAGCGGCCATAGGCGCGCAGGATGGTGACTTCGTCCGACCACAGTCCGGCGGTCTGTGCCAGGCCGTTATAGCCGTCATTGTCGATGTCGCCGCGCCAGACCGACAGGAAGGCGTCCTCGAACAGCCCGCCGCCATCGCCGAGGTCGATCGGCTTGCCGTAGCTGTTCTCGAGCTCCATGTCGTGGATGAAGACCTTGTCGGTCGCTTCCTCACCGACCTCGAAGGTGCGCTCGCTGATGACGCGGAAGCCGATGTTTTCCAGCACCGGCACCCGCCTCGACAGCGCCACGGGGCTGCCATGGTGATAGATCTTCAGCGCCGCCTGGTGCGGCTGCTGGTCGGCATGCCGGTAATAGTCGATGGCGATCGGATTGGCGGCACTGATCCTGGCGATGCTCCCGGCATCGGCCAGCGCCACCGCCGGCGGGAAACTATCGCGATAGCTTTCCGAAAAGCGCGCGGCGATCGCGGTGAGCGCCGCTTCCGTGCCGGTCTCGGCCGCAGTTTCACGCAGCGCGTCGTCCCAGGTGCGCACGATGTCGCGGATCGCCGCTTCGATCGCCGCCTGCTCGACCTTCGGCGTCTTGCCGCCGGAGCGGCCGATGATGAAATGCACGCGCGCCAGCCCGCCTTCCGGGAAGGCCGGGTAATAGGCCGACAGCCGGCCTTCGAACACCGTCTTGAGGTACGTGCCGACCTTCTCGCGCACGACGCTGTCGTAGCGGTCGCGCGGCACGAAGACGAGGATCGAGACGAAACGGTCGAACTGGTCGGCGCGCACCAGCGCCCTGACGCGCGGCCGTTCGATCAGTCCGAGGATCGCCTCGGCGTGCTTCCTGAGGATCGGAATCGGCACCTGGAACAGCTCGTCGCGCGGATAGCTTTCCAGCACGTTGATCAGCGCCTTGCCGGAGTGATCGCCGGGATTGAAGCCGGATTTCGTGATGACGGTCTCGGCCTTCGACCTGAGATAGGGGATCTTCATCACCGAGCGCGTGTAGGCGGTCGAAGTGAACAGGCCGACGATGCGCAGTTCGCCCGAAAGCGTGCCCTTGGCGGTGTAGGTCTTGACGCCGATGTAATCGAGATAGATGCGCCGATGCACGGAAGACTTGGCGTTGGCCTTGGTGACGATCAGCGGTTCCGGCCCATGCAGGAAGGCGCGGATCTCGGGCGTGGTCGTCACCGCTTCGGTGCCGCGCCTCAAAACCAGCACGTCCGGATCGGACAGGATGCCGAGGCCGGGCTTCTCGGCGCGCTCCAGCGTGCCACTCTTCTCGCCGCCGGTATATTTGAACTCGCGCATGCCGAGGAAGGTGAAATTGTCGTCGCGCAGCCATTCGAGGAAGGCGATTGCCTCGGTGACATGCGCCTTGTCGAGCGGCACCGGCGCGTAGCGGAACTCCGAGATTGCCTGGTCGAGGCGGGCCAGCATCGGCTTCCAGTCGGTGACTGCGGCGCGCACTTGGCCCAGCAGCTTCTTCAGCCGTCCGGCCAAAGCCTCGGCCTGGTCAGCGGACATGCGACCGATATGGACATGGACGACGCTCAGACGGTCATGGCTGAGATCGCCCTTGGCAAAGCCGCCATCGCCGAGGATTTCATCGACGCCGCTCTTGCCGTGCCTGACGACGACGACCGGATGGGTGACCAGCAGCGGCTCGCCGGCGCTCTCGGTGATCTCGCCGAGGATCGAATCGAACAGGAACGGCATGTTGTCGTTGACGACGGTGATGACCGTCAGCGGCCGGCCCTGGCGCACGACCCCGGACTCGACGTCTATGGCGACGACGCATTCGCCCTTCCTGTGCCTGGCGACGGCACGGCCGGCCAGATCGGCGGCGCGTTCGAGGTCGGAGGAATCATAGGCAGCGACGTCTTCGGCCGGCGCCCGGGCAAGCAGGTAATCGGCAAGCTTGCCGGCTTTTTCGCTCCCCCTTGCCGCGTCCTTCTTGGCCGGACTCGCCTTTTTCGACTGGCTTGCTGTTTTGAGGCTGGCCATGGTGTCAAATCCCTCCCGTCATATGCTTTTGCGACTATGGTAGCAGATGACCGGTATTTGGCGACAAAGGTTTGACGGCTTGCGAAGAAATATCGCAGCGCCGAAACTGACCGTCGAACGCATGAGGAGGAATACCGATGACCGGCAAGATTATGGCGCTTGACCTTGCACAGGCGGAGCTGAGCGAGACGACAAAAGCCTACTTCGCCAAATGCGAGGAGAAGCTCGGCCTCGTTCCCAATGTGCTGCTGTCCTATGCCTTCGACGAGAAGAAGCTGCGCGCCTTCACCGATACGTACAACGATCTGATGCTGGGCGACTCCGGCCTGTCGAAGCTGGAGCGCGAGATGATCGCGGTCGTCGTCTCCTCGATCAACCATTGCTACTACTGCCTGACTGCGCATGGCGCGGCCGTGCGCCAGCTTTCCGGCGACCCGACGTTTGGCGAAATGATGGTGATGAACTTCCGCGCCGCCGACCTGTCGGACCGGCAGCGCGCCATGCTCGAATTCGCGGTCAAGCTGACCGAAGAGCCGGCAAAGATCGTCGAGGCCGACCGGGCAGCGTTGCGAAAGGCCGGTTTCTCCGACCGCGACATCTGGGACATCGCTTCGACCGCCGCCTTCTTCAACATGTCGAACCGGGTGGCGGCGGCAATCGACATGCGGCCCAACGACGAATACCACGCCATGGCGCGGTAACGATCTCGCACCGTACATTAGAAGTTACGCATTCTCGTTGCGTGTTCGCCAGTTTGGTCCGATGATCAGCGGGCGGCATGGACCGCATGCCGGTTCGATGCCGCTGATCAAGGGAGGAGAACATGGCGAAGTTTCTCTATGTCTATCATGGCTCGGGCAAGATGCCGACCGACGAGGCCGAGCGGAAGGCCGCAATGGACGCCTGGACCGGCTGGTACGGCAAGCTCGGCTCGGCCGTGGTCGACGGCGGCAATCCGGTCGGCATGTCGAAGATGGTGCTGCCCGGCGGAAAGGTCGAGAACAATGGCGGCAGCAATCCGACCGCCGGTTACACGATCGTCGAAGCGAAGGACATCGACGATGCCGTCGCCAAGGCCAAGGATTGCCCGATCCTGATGGATCCGGCCTTCAGCGTCGAGATCGCGCCGATCATCGAAATGACGTGACGTGTTCAGGAGCGCGCGGCGATTGCAGCAGCGGCGCCGGCCATGGTGCCGGCGCTGATGCGGTTGGCGATCTTCATCGCGCGCTTGCTCTTGAGCAGCTTGCGGGCCTGCGCCGCGGCGAGCACCCAGGCAAGATCGATGGCGACCAGGACTACGGCCATGGTCGCCGTCAGCTCGACCCAACCGACGACGCTGACCGAGGCGAGATCGATGATGGTCGGCAGCAGCGCCAGATAGAACATCATGATCTTGGGATTGCCTAATGTCACCGCTATGCCGGCGAGGAAGAGCTTTGCCGGTGAATCCTCGCGCGGCATCTCGCCTTCCTTCGCCTCGACTGGTGCGGTCCACATCTTCCAGGCCAGATAGACGAGATAGGCGACGCCGATCCATTTCACGATGACGAAAGCGAAATGGAAGGTCTGCGCCACCACCGCCAGCCCGAACACCGCCAGCGACAGCCAGATGCCTTCGCCAATCCACATGGCGAGCAGGAACGGGAACACATCGCGAAACCCCTTGGCGATCACCCGCGCCACAAGGGCGGCGATCGACGGTCCGGGCGAGCCGGCAGCGACGAAGAGAGCGGCGGCAAAGATCATGAGCGACGTGAGCTGCATGGCGGGATCCCTGTTCCGAGGCGGTCGGCCCAAGACTAGCCCAACTGTGGAGGCTGGCAAGGCAAGACAATCGCGTGGGTTGGTGCTGCCCCTCACCCTTACCCTCTCCCCGTAAAAAGCGGGGAGAGGCGCCGCCGACGTTGGAGCTTCTTCCTTCTCCCCGTCGTTCACGGGGAGAAGGTGCCGGCAGGCGGATGAGGGGCAGCGCCGGCGTTTGTGGAATCAGGAGCCTTGCCGGCCCGGCGCTGCGCGGCTAGAAATGCCGCCCCGACACGATTTTCGAGCTTCACTTTGCCTACGTAACCGCCGGTCTCGTCAACTCCCCCGACACAATGCATGGCACCGCATCCGCGGCGCCTGTTTTCATTTCATATGTTCCTCAGGGTGGCGGTTCGAGACCGGTTTGGCACTGCTGAACCGCTGTCGCGCGCGCAAGCCGCCCGTGACGCCTGTTTTCCAATCGCCGCAGCCTCTCGCCACGCCGTGCCCGCATGGGCTCTCGACATCGCCGATCTGACGAACTTCCCGACGGGAAGGGCTTATCGGCATGTCTTCTTACTTGCGTATCCGCTGGGCGATCACGCCCAAAATGGCGCCTCGACCTCTCATCAACTGCAACCGCTGCGGCGGCACCAAGGCGTATCAATGCAGCGGCAAATTCCGCGTCAACGCCAACGGCAAGCGCATCGACGCCTGGCTGATCTACCGCTGCATCGATTGCGACAATTCCTGGAATTTCGGCATTCTGGAGCGCTGCAACCGCCGCGACATCGAACCTGACCTGCTGCAGGGTTTCGAAAGCAACGATCCGGCACTGGCGCGCCGCCATGCCTTCGATGTCGTTGCGCTGCGCAGCCGAACTGGGCGCATCGAGGAATTTCCAGAAGTCGCCGTCCACAAGCAGAGGCTCGGCGATGGACCGAAAGCCGCAACCGCTCTCGAGCTTCGGCTCGCGCTTGAAACGCCAACGTCGTTGCGGCTTGACCGCCTGCTCGCCGGCGAGCTCGGCATCTCCAGGTCGCGCCTTCAGGCGCTGGAGCAGCGGCGCTCGCTGAGCGTCGACTCGGACGGCGCAAAGGCTCTGCGCAAGCCGGTCCGAACCGGAACGGTGGTCCGTATCGATCTGTTCAGCGAACCCGACCGGCAAGCCATCATGACGGCCGCAGGCGGATGAGCCGGCAAGCACGGGAGTACGCGGCCGCATCGCGCGGTAGGATCATCCCGCCGGCGCGTATTCGTTCATATCGAAGACATGGTGGTGAACGCGGCCGGTGAACATCTTCAGCAGTTCGCCGGTCACTTCGCGGCTCTCGAACCGGACCGAGGATTGAAGCGCCCGTTCGCACGTCGCCATGTCGGGATAGCGGATCGCGAGCGCCATGGCGTAGACCGGCGCGCCTTCGTCACGCGCCGCGCCGTCGAGGACGCGGATTTCCTGCGCTCCGGGAAACTGCGTCCACAGCGGCACCAGCCTCTCCTTCACGAAGCGACGAAACTCGGCCTCGCTGCCCGGATGAATCTCGCCCTCGAACAGGGCATAGCGGACGATCATGGTCTCTCCTTGCACGACAGAATTCCGCGGCCGTACGGCGAACAACCGTACGGCCTGTAGGACCGGTTGGATTTGGGTAGGGACGCGGGCGCCTGTCATGCGCCCGCTTCGGTGGATGCCTATTTGCCCCAGATCTTCTTGTACTGGTCGCGATAGCCGTTGTCGGGGTCGAAGGCGTTCTTTGGTCCGCCGTCGAATTCGACATTGTCGGCCGTCACGACATGCAGCGGCGACAGATAGCCGGACCATTTTTCCCCGGCGATGGCGCGGTTCAGCTCGTCGACCAATTGCCAGCCCTGCAGGTTGAGCGGCTCAGCGACCGTGACCTTCTGGAACTGACCGGCGCGGATGCGCTGATAGGCCGATTCCGAACCGTCGCCGGCGGCGACATTGATCGGCGCGTCGGTGCCGGCCTTGCCCGCCGCGGCGAGCGAGGGTCCCATGAAGTCGAAATAGAGGTCGTTGATCGCCAGCGAATGCGTCCAGGCATCGCCGTATTTCTGCAGCAGCGAGGTGGTGAGCTGTGGCATGCGCTGCGACGTCTCGGCGATTGGCGTGTCGACATATTCGAGCACCTTGCCGCCCAGCCGCTCGATCTCGGCCTTCATCTTGTCGGCCTTGGCGATGGCGATGGCATAGGTGGAATCGGTGAAGATGATGACTCCCGGTTTGCCCTTGGCGTCCGCATAGGCCCAGTCGGCGGCGGCCGTGGAAACCTGCATCGCATCGGTCGAGACGTTGGCGAACACGCCGTTCTTGTCGTCGGGTCCGATCACCGGCCCGGCATGCCAGGAAACCAGCGGAATGCCGGCGGCCTTCGCCTGTTCCAGCGCCGGCGCCTGCTCGACCGCGTCGAAGCCGTTGATGACGATGCCGTTCGGCTTCAGCGCCATCGCCTGGCCGAAGGCCGCGGTGCGGCCGCCGATCGAGCCGGCGCCGTCGATCACCTTGACTTCCCAGCCGATCGCCTTGGCCGCCTCTTCAACGCCGGTGGTGACGCCGAGAATACCGCCATTCTTGAGATCGCCGGCGAGCACGACAATGGTCTTGCCTTCCTGCGCCTTTGGACCTGTGGTCGGACCGTCCCAAGCGGTGACCTTCTGGGCGTATTTCTGCACGACCGCCATGGCGTCGGCCATCGCGTCTGCCCGTGCCTGGCCGGCGAACAGGGCCGGTGCGGCGATGGCCACCGCCATCAGGGCGACGGACGATTTCAGGAATGTTCTGCGCTGCATGCTGGGTTCCTCCCTTGGGTTTTTGAAACAGACTGACCGTCCGGTATTCAGCCTCCGGACGGATCTGGTTTGCGGACAATTCCGGCCGCGCCGCGCTTGCGCTGGGCGTAGCCGGCGATGCCGATGGCAACGAGCAGCGTCACGCCGTTGAACAGCGGCTCGACGAAGAATGAGCCGCCGAATTGCTGGATGCCGGAAATGCCGACGGCCAGGATGATGACGCCGGTCATCGTGCCCCAGACGTTGACGCGCCCTGGTTTTATGGTGGTTGAGCCGAGAAAGGCGCCGACCAGTGCCGGCAGAAGATATTCCAGCCCGACGCTGGCCTGGCCGATGCGCAACTTGGACGCCAGCAGCACGCCTGTCAGCGCCGTCAGGAAGCCGGACGAGACGAAGGCCCCGATGACGAAACGGCGCACCGGAATGCCGTTCAGCGCCGCCGCCTTCGGATTGGCGCCGATGGCATAGACATAGCGGCCGATCGGCAGATATTCGAGGATGACCCACAGCGCTACGGCGATTGCCAGCACATAGAGGCCGGTGACCGGCAGCCCGAACACCATCGTCCCGTTGAGCGCATAAAAACCTTCCGGCAGCACGCCGACGACCTGCCGGCCACCCGTGTGCCAAAGCGCCAGCGCATAGAGCACGGTGCCGGTGCCCAGCGTGGCGATGAAGGAGTCGATACGGGCGACCTCGACCAGCAGGCCGTTGAGGAAGCCGGTCGCGGCGCCGAGCAAAAGCACGATCAGCACCGCCAGCGGCCAGGGAATGCCGAACATGGTCTGCAGGCTGATCGCCAGGATGTGCCACAGCACGATGCCGTAGCCGACGGTCAGATCAATGCGACCTGAGGCCATCGGGATCATGGCCGCCAGCGAGAGCAGCGCGATGATCGCCTTGTCGGAGATGATCGAGCGCAAATTGAGCAGCGTCGGAAATGTATTCGGCAAAAGAATCGAAAACAACAGGATCAGCAACACGGTCAGGATCACCAGGCCGTAGACCGGCAGCAGCCGGGTGATCTTCTGCCGTGCCGGCAGGCTGGCCATTTCACCGCGGGTCGGCTCGAGTGCGCTGGATTCGATCGATGGCATGGAGATCCTCCGGGACAGTCAGGCGGCTTCGGAAGCCGATGCCGCGGTGATCACCGCGGACGTGGTCAGTTCGGGTCCAGTGAGTTCGCGCACGATCCGGCCGCGCGAAAACACCAAAGCGCGATGGCAGATATGGGCGATCTCCTCGAAGTCGGTCGACACCACGACGACGGCGAGGCCAGCTTCGAGCGCGCGGCCGATCAGCCGGTAGATCTCGGCCTTGGCGCCGACATCGACGCCGGCGGTCGGGTCTTCGGCGATCAGCAGCTTGCGGCCGGTATGCAGCCAGCGACCGACCACCACCTTCTGCTGGTTGCCGCCCGACAGTGACTCGATCGGCAGGCTCGGATCATTGGGACGCAGCCCGACCGATCCGCCGATCTCGCGCGCCAGCGCGGCCTCCTTGTAAGGCGCCAGGAACGAGAACAGGCCGCGCTTGCCGGCGCCGGGATTGAGAAAGCTGTTCTCGCGGATCGACAGTGAAGCGGCGATCGATTCCTCGGTCCGGTCGCGCGCGATCAGGCCGACGCCGGAGCCCATGGCGGCGATCGGGCTCGACAAATCGGGCACGACGCCGTTGATCGTCACCGAACCGGAAAAGCCCTGGCAGCCGAACAGCGCCCGGCCGACCAGTTCCTGCCCGGCGCCGCGCAGGCCGACGAGGCCGAGCAACTCGCCCATGCGCACGTCGAACGACACCGGCCCGGCCCCGGCGCAGACGAGGTCGCGGACAGCACACACCGTCTCGCCGGCCTGCGTCTCTGCCTTGGTGAAGACCTGGCTGACCGGGCGGCCGACGATCATCTCGACCAGTTCGTCCGGTCTGGTGTCGGCGACCTTCTTTTGACCGACCAGCCGGCCGTCGCGCAGCACGGCGACGCGATCGGCGATGCGGAAAATCTCGTCGAGGCGATGCGAGACATAGATCATGCCGACGCCACGCTGCTTGAGCGGGCGGATGGCGTCAAACAGGCGATCGACCTCGTCGGCGGGCAGGCTGGCGGTCGGTTCGTCGAGCACCAGCACATCGGCCTCGGTGGCCAAGGCGCGCGCGATGGCGACCAGTGATTTCTCGGTACGGGTCAGGTCCTGGACCCGCGTCGTCGGATCGAAATCGCAGCCGACGAGCTTTAGCGCCTCGCGTGCCCGTTCTTCGGTGGTGCGCCAGTCGATGAGGCCCGAGCGCAGCGAAAATCCCTGGGCGAGGCCGACGTTCTCGCCGACGGTCATCCATTCGATAAGGCCGAGATCCTGGTGAATGAAGGCGACGGGTTGGCGCTGGTTCGGCTGCGGCGGGCGGTGGTGATAGGGCTCGCCGCGAAACAGGATGCTGCCGCCATCCGGCCGGTAGATGCCGGCAAGCGTCTTGATCAGCGTCGACTTGCCGGCGCCGTTCTCGCCGAGCAGCGCGAGGATCTCGCCCTTGCCGAGATCGAGCGACACGTCGGAGAGCGCGCGGGTGCCGCCGAACTCCTTGGTAATCGACTTGAACTCGATCAGTTTCTCTGCGGCCAAAACGCGTTCCTCCCGAGATCGCCAAATGATGTTATCGATAACATTTCTGAGCGTCAAGCAACAAAATCAGGGGGCCCCGATCAGCCGATCTTGCCGTCGAGCAGGCGCATCATTTCGGCCGAATCCTTCGGCCCCAGGCCAGCCGCGCAAAGCAGGCGGTGAATCTCGACAAGCTGGCCAGTCATCGGCAACGGCGTCTTGGTCTTCAGCGCAAATGACTGCAAAGAATCCAGGTCCTTCAGCATGTTGTCGATGCGGCCGGTCGGCGAGAAATCGCGGGCGGCGAACTTTGCCATGAACTCCTGCATGATGCTGGAATCGGCACGGCCGCCCTTGAGTGCGGCGGGGATCACCTTGGGATCGACGCCGCCGGCTTCGGCGAGCTTCACCGCCTCGGCAACCGCCTGGAACTGAACCGCGCAAAAAAGCTGGTTGATCAGCTTCGTCGTCTGGCCGGCGCCGCTTGGCCCCATCAGCGTGTAGTTGGCGCAAAGGTGCTGCATCACCGTGCGGGCGCGTTCGAAGTCTGCCGTTTCGCCGCCTGCCATAACCGTCAAGCGGCCGCCGAGCGCACCGGGAACGCCGCCTGAAAGCGGGCAGTCGACCCATTTCATGCCGGTCTCGGCCGCTAGTTTCTTGGCCATCTGCGCGGTGTCGGCTGGGTCGATCGACGACATGTCGATCAAGAGCTTCTCCGGCGAAGCAGCAGTCGCGACGCCGTCGTCGCCGAACACCACTGAACGCACGATATCGGCATGGTTGAGGCTGAGGATGACGAAGTCGTTCGCCCGCACTGCCTCGGCGACCGACGCGGCGGCGGCAGCGCCTTTTGCGGCGAGCGCGGCGACCTTGACCTTGTCGAGATCGAACACCGTGACCGTCTGCTTGGTTTCGATCAGCCGGGTGGCGATTGCCGATCCCATGATGCCGGCGCCGACAAGGGCGACCTTTGCTGCTTGCGTCATCTCAACGTGCCTCTTTCCTGGTCCTGGCAGCGGGTGCGGCGCCAAGCCCGTTCAGCGCCCGATCGACGATCCTGTCGACCGGAGCATCGATGTCGACAGTGACCACCAGCTCCTCGCCGGCCGGATTTTCCAGCGCGGCGAGCTGACTGTCGAGCAAGGCCGGCGGAAAGAAGTGCCCGCGGCGGTCGGCCATCCTGGCCTGCAGGACACTGCGCGACCCCTGAAGGAATACGAAGAACACAGGCCCGCCCGCCGCATGGCGAAGCCGGTCGCGATAGGATTTCTTCAGCGCTGAGCAGCTCACGACGAGCCCGCTTCCCTCCTCATGCGCTAGGCGCAAGGCGGCGCCCACCAGATCGAGCCAGGGCCAGCGGTCGTCGTCAGAGAGCGGGATGCCCAGTGACATTTTCTCGACATTGCCGCGCGGGTGCAGCGTGTCGCCCTCGACGAAGCTAAAGCCTAGCCGCGCGGCGATGTCGATGCCGACGCTGGTCTTGCCGCAGCCGCTGACGCCCATCACGACGATGAGCGAAGCCTCAAAGGCAGGTTGTGATGCCGCCATCGACATAGAGCGTGTGTCCGTTGACAAAGGATGAGGCCGGGCCGGCCAGGAACACCGCCGCGCCGACCAGTTCGCCGACATCGCCCCAGCGCCCAGCCGGTGTACGGTTGGTTAGCCAGGCCGAGAATTCGGGATTGTCGACCAGCGCCTGGTTGAGCGGCGTCTTGAAATAGCCCGGTGCGATGGCATTGACCTGCAGCCCGTGCTTGGCCCAGTCCGCGCACATGCCGCGCGTCAGATTGCGCACGGCGCCCTTCGTCGCCGTGTAGGGCGCGATGTTCGCTCGCGCCAGTTCGCTTTGCACCGAAGCGATGTTGATGATCTTGCCGCGCTTGCGCGGGATCATGTGCCGCGCCACCGCCTGGCCGACGAAGAAGACGCTCGAAATGTTGGTGCGCAGCAATTCGTCCCATTTGTCGACGGGAAAATCCTCGAGCGGCGTGCGGAACTGCATGCCGGCATTGTTGATGAGGATATCGATGGCGCCGATGGTGGTTTCGATCTCTTCGACACCTTTGGCGACCGCCGCGTGATCGGTCACATCAAAGACCGCGCCATGCGCCCTGTGCCCCTTGGCCATCAGCGTCTCGACGGCGGCCGCGACCTTTTCGGCGCCGCGCCCGTTGAGCACGATCTCGGCGCCGTGCTGCGCCAGCCCTTCCGCCAGCGCCAGGCCGATGCCCTGCCCCGAGCCGGTAACCAAAGCCCGCATGCCGGACAAATTGAACAAAGAACCGCTCACCTGCTCCTCCTGAGGACATGTCGCCTGAAGCGGATACGATTTCCGCCGCGCCACCGCCAGTGCCTATTGACATGAATGTTATCGATAACATAGTCAATGGAAAAATTGCCGCTGCTGGAGGAGACGACGCCGTGACCGAGATCTTGATGACCGGCCCCTACCCGGATTGGGACATGGCGGACCTGGAAGCGAGATATCGCGTCCACAAGCTGTGGCAGGTCGAGGACAAGGACGCGCTGATTGCAAGCCACGCCGGCGCAATCCGCGCCATCGCGACACGCGGCGAGCTCGGCGCGAGTGCCGCATTGATGGCAAAGCTGCCGAAGCTGGAGATCGTCTCCTGCTATGGTGTCGGCACCGATGCCATCGACCTTGCCTATGCCAGGGAAAACAGCATCCGCGTCACCAACACGCCCGACGTGCTGACCGAGGACGTGGCCGATATCGGCATCGGGCTGCTGCTCGCCGTGGCGCGCAAGATCCCGCAGGCCGACGCCCATGTGCGCAATAACAGCTGGCGCAAGGGCAACATGCCGCTGGTCACGCGCGTCTGCGGAAAAAAGCTTGGCATTGTCGGCATGGGCCGCGTCGGCGCCGCGGTGGCCAGGCGTGCGGCGGCCTTCGATTGCACCATCGCCTATTTCGACCGGAATGAGCGCGACGACCTGCCCTACGCATTCATCGGTGATCTGGTCGAGCTGGCGCGGCAGAGCGAATTCCTGATCGTGACGCTCGCCGGCGGTGACAGCACCAGGCACATAATCGATGCGGCGATTCTCGCCGCGCTCGGAGCGGACGGCATCCTGATCAACATTTCGCGCGGCAGCACGGTCGACGAGACCGCTTTGCTCGCCGCCCTGGAAACCGGCGCCATCAAGGGCGCCGGACTCGACGTGTTCTGGAACGAGCCGACCATCGACGAGCGCTTCCTGCGGCTTGCCAATGTCGTGCTACAACCGCACCACGCCAGCGGCACGGTGGAGACCCGCAAGGCCATGGGCCAGCTCGTGCGCGACAATCTTGCCGCCCATTTCAGCGGCCAGTCCTTGCTGACGCCGGTGGTTTGAGAAAGGATCGTGGCCATGAAGTCGATCGTCATCCACGCGGCAAAGGACCTGCGGATCGAAGAGACCGAGCCGGGCATGCTTGGCGCCGGACAGGTCGAGATCGCTGTCGAGGCCGGCGGCATATGCGGCTCGGACCTACATTATTACAACCATGGCGGCTTCGGCGTGGTTCGCCTTCGCGAGCCGATGATCCTCGGCCACGAGGTCGCCGGCACGGTGAAGGCGCTTGGCGCCGGCGTCTCGAGCCTCGCCGTCGGCGACCGCGTCGCCATCTCGCCCAGCCGACCCTGCAATGCCTGCCGCTACTGCCTGCAGGGCATGCAGAACCAATGCCTCAACATGCGTTTCTACGGCAGCGCCATGCCGATGCCGCATATCCAGGGCGCCTTCCGCCAGCGCCTCGTCGCAGAAGCATGGCAATGCCACAAGATCGCCGACCATGTCTCCATCAACGAGGCTGCTTTCGCCGAGCCCTTCGCGGTCACGCTGCATGCCGTGAACCGCGCCGGCTCGCTGCTTGGCAAACGGGTCCTGGTCACCGGCTGCGGCCCGATCGGCGCGCTGTGCATCCTCGCCGCACGCGCCCATGGCGCGCGCGAGATCGTCGCCACCGATGTCATGGACGGCGTGCTGGCCAAGGCTAGTGAGATCGGCGCCGACCGCACCATCAATGTCGCCACCGACGGCGACAAGCTCGCCGCCTACAATGCCGACAAGGGCAGTTTCGACGTAATGTTCGAGGCCTCCGGCAACGAGCGCGCGGTGTGGGCGGGGCTCGATGTCCTGAAGCCGCGCGGCGTGCTCATGCAGCTCGGCCTTGGCGGCGATGTGTCGCTGCCGCAGAATCAGATCGTCGCCAAGGAAATCGAGATGCGCGGCAGCTTCCGCTTCCACGACGAGTTCGCCCTTGCCGTCGACCTGATCAATCGCCGTCGCGTGGACGTCAAGCC
Organism: Mesorhizobium sp. IMUNJ 23033; assembly: GCF_044778005.1. Taxonomy (NCBI): domain Bacteria; kingdom Pseudomonadati; phylum Pseudomonadota; class Alphaproteobacteria; order Hyphomicrobiales; family Phyllobacteriaceae; genus Mesorhizobium; species Mesorhizobium sp. IMUNJ 23033. The sequence goes on along the minus strand of NZ_JBJACT010000010.1, from coordinate 133,035 downwards.
GCTGCTGACCGGCATCTATCCGATGGACGAGGCGGTCGCGGCGTTCGAAATCGCCGGCGACCGCAACAAATCGATGAAAGTCCAGATCGCATTTAGCTAGAGCATGATAGCGAAATCAGGTGCTCTCGCGCTCGACGATGCGATAACTGGTCAGGACGATTTCCTGCCCGCGCTGCTTCTCGCCGCCGCGGATAAGCTGGATCAGCCGGCGCGCCGCTTCGCGGCCGATGCCGTAGCAATCGACATTCACGGTGGTGATGCCGGGATGGCAGAAGGCGGCAACCTCATAGTCGCCGAAGCCGGCAATGGCGATGTCCTGCGGCACCCGCATGCCCCGGCGCTTGCATTCCATCAGCGCGCCGAAGGCCGAAAGATCCGATACGCACAGCACCGCCTCGGTGTCGGGCCAGCGCTCGAGCATGGAGACGACGGCCTGGCCGCCCTGCTCGATGGAGATGGGCGGCACACCGAAGGAAACCAGCCGGCCCGGCGGCAGGCCGAGCTCCTCGATGGCCCTGACAAAACCCTCGCGCCGCTGGCTGCCGCGCGTATCGCGCGACGTCGTGCCGCCGATATAGCCGAACTTGCGGTAGCCTTTTCTGGCCAGCGTCTTGACCAGCAGCCCCATCGCTTCTTCGTTGGAGAACCCGACCACCTGGTCGATGGGCTTGGCCGGCAATTCCCAGGTTTCGACCACCGGGATGCCGGCGCTCTCCAGCAGCCGGCGGGCGCGGTCGGTATGGGCGCCGCCGGTCAGGATGATGCCTTCCGGCCGTCGCCGCAGCATCGCCTCGATCAGCCTCTCTTCCTTCTCGACGGTGTAGTCGGTGTAACCGAGCAGCAGCTGCAGCCCGGTGCTCTCCAACTCGTCGGTGATTCCGCGCGCCGTGTCGGCGAAGTTCGAATTGTTGATCGAGGGAACGATCGCCGCGACGAAGCCGGTCTTGCGCGACGACAGGCTGCCGGCCGACTGGTCGAGCACGTAACCGAGCTCGTTGACGGCGGCCATGATCTTTTCACGCGTCGCCTTGGAGACACGGCTGCCTTCCTTCAGCGCCCGCGAGACCGTCATTGCGGACACACCGGCCCGCTCGGCCACGTCGGCCATCGTCGGCGTCTGGTTCTCCCCCGGTCTCGGCGATGCTGCCCTGCCCATCAGTGTTCCTCGCAAGCCGCCGGCGTCGACCCGGTCCAGACGGATGCCGGGCCACTGGACGGCGGCTGCATCGGGCGTCCGGCGTCGTTCATGCATCCCCCTTGGAAATCGGATTGTGTTAGGTATGTTATCGATATCACATCGATCTGACAACAACCACGCCGCGAAGTTCGATCCCGAATTAGCAAAGCGCGCGGCGCCGGGAAAGTGAAACGCGGCAGAGAGGCAATCGGAATGTTCGGAGAAATCGAGGGTACGGGATTCGAGGTGCTGGATCCGCGCTTTGCCAGCTGCTTCGTCGGCCATGCACGGGTCGAGCGGCTGTGGACGGGTGGACGCTGGCACGAAGGGCCGGCGTGGTTCGCGCCGGGCCGCTATCTGGTCTGGTCCGACATTCCCAACAACCGCATGATGCGCTGGGACGAGACCACAGGCGCCGTCTCGGTGTTTCGCCAGCCCGCCAACAACTCGAACGGCAACACGGTCGACCGGCAAGGGCGGCTCGTCACCTGCGAGCACCTGATGCGGCGGGTGACGCGCACCGAATTCGACGGGTCGGTGACGGTGATCGCCGACCGCTTCGAAGGCAGGCGCTTCAATTCGCCCAACGATGTCGTGGTGGCGAGCGACGGCGCAATCTGGTTCACCGATCCGTCCTACGGCATCATGCACGACTATGAGGGCGAGTATGGCGAGGAGGAAATCGGCGGCTGCCACGTCTACCGGGCCGGCCCCGCGAGCGGTGAGGTGATGCGTGTCGCCGATGATTTCGCCAAGCCGAACGGCCTCGCCTTTTCACCCGACGAAACGCTTCTCTATGTCGCCGACACCGGCGCCTCGCATCTGCCGGACGGGCCGCGCCACATCCGCCGCTTCAGGGTCGGCGATGACGGCAGGCTGAGCGGCGGCGAGGTTTTTGCCCAATGCACGAACGGGTTGTTCGACGGGTTCCGCGTCGACACCAAGGGGCGCCTCTGGTGCAGCGCAGGCGACGGCGTCCATTGCTACGATCCGGACGGAACGCTGATCGGCAAGGTCCACATCCCCGAAGCCGTCTCCAACCTGACCTTCGGCGGTGCCCGCCGAAACCGGCTCTTCATCACCGCGACGACATCGCTGTACGCGGTCTACGTCACCGCAAACGGTTCAACGCTGGGGTAACGGCAGACAAAACAAAGGGAGGGAGCACGCGCGTGCTCCCTCCCTGAAAATGCTTCGACGAAAAACTTACGCCGCGCCGACCACCTTGGCCGACTTCTCGAAACGCTTGCGCTCGTTCGGGTCGAGATAGAGCTTGCGCAGCCGGATGGTCTTCGGCGTCACCTCGACCAACTCGTCGTCCTGGATCCAGGCCAGCGCACGCTCCAGCGTCATGCGGATCGGCGGCGTCAGCTTGACAGCCTCGTCCTTGCCGGCGGCACGGATATTGGTCAGCTTCTTGCCCTTCAGCACGTTCACTTCGAGGTCATTGTCGCGGCTGTGGATGCCGATGATCATGCCCTGATAGACCTTGACGCCCGGATCGATGACCATCGGGCCGCGGTCTTCCAGGTTCCACATGGCGTAGGCCACCGCCTCGCCCTGTTCGTTGGAGATCAGCACACCGTTGGTGCGGCCCGGCAATTCGCCCTTGTAGGGCTGATAGGCGTGGAACAGCCGGTTCATCACGGCGGTGCCGCGCGTATCGGTCAGCAGCTCCGACTGGTAGCCGATCAGTCCGCGTGTCGGCGCGTGGAAGACAATGCGCTGGCGGTTACCGCCGGACGGGCGCAGTTCGACCATCTCGGCTTTGCGCTCCGACATCTTCTGCACGACGATGCCGGCATGCTCCTCATCGACGTCGATGACGACTTCCTCGACCGGCTCCAGCAATTCGCCATTGTCGCCGTTCTGCATGACGACGCGCGGCCGCGACACGGCGATCTCAAAACCTTCGCGGCGCATCGTCTCGATCAGCACGGCCAACTGCAATTCGCCGCGCCCGGAAACGAAGAACGAATCCTTGTCGGGCGATTCCTCGATCTTCAGCGCGACATTGCCTTCGGCTTCGCGCAGCAGGCGGTCGCGGATGACGCGACTGGTCACCTTGTCGCCTTCGGTGCCGGCCAGCGGTGAATCGTTGACGAGGAACGACATCGTCACCGTCGGCGGATCGATCGGCTGCGCATGCAGCGGCTCGGTCACCGCCGGGTCGCAGAACGTGTCGGCGACAGTGCCCTTCGACAGGCCCGCAATGGCGACGATGTCACCCGCCTGCGCTTCCTCGATCGGTTGGCGCTCGAGGCCTCGGAATGCGAGGATCTTGGAGATACGGCCAGTTTCGACCAGCGTGCCGTCATGGTGCAGCACCTTGACCGGCTGGTTGGATTTCAACGTGCCGGATTCGATGCGGCCGGTGATGATGCGACCGAGGAAGGGATTGGCTTCCAGGATGGTGCCGATCATGCGGAACGGGCCGGGATGCACGGTCGGCGCCGGCACATGCTTGATGACGAGGTCGAACAGCGGCGCCAGGCCCTGGTCCTTCGGGCCCTCGGGGTTTTCCGAGACCCAGCCGTCGCGGCCTGAACCGTACAGAATGGGGAAGTCGAGCTGCTCGTCGGTGGCGTCGAGTGCGGCAAACAGGTCGAACACCTCGTTGACCACCTCGACATGGCGGGCATCCGGCCGGTCGATCTTGTTGATGACGACGATCGGCTTCAGCCCGACTTTGAGCGCCTTGCCGACGACGAACTTGGTCTGCGGCATCGGCCCTTCGGCGGCGTCGACCAGCACGATGGCCGAATCCACCATCGACAGGATGCGCTCGACCTCGCCGCCGAAGTCGGCGTGGCCGGGGGTGTCGACGATGTTGATGCGGGTGTCCTTCCAGTCGACCGAGGTCGCCTTGGCCAGGATGGTGATGCCGCGTTCCTTTTCGAGGTCGTTGGAATCCATGGCGCGCTCGGCGACGCGCTGGTTGTCGCGGAAGGAGCCGGACTGCCTCAGAAGCTGGTCGACGAGGGTGGTTTTTCCATGGTCGACGTGCGCGATGATCGCGATATTACGAATTTTCATTTTACGGTCTCGGGAGCGTTGCAGGCAGCAGGCCCAAAGGCGCAGCCTCTTTCGGTTGCGCGGCTCATACAGGGTTTTTCGCATTTGCGAAAGAGGAGGCTCGTCACCAAATACTCATCAAATCTTAAACATCCGCGTGTGAAATGATTCTGTTAACCAAGGCGGAACCTTTCGGGGTCCGGGCAGTTCGAACGTCATGACCGATCAAGTCAGCAAATTCCGGCCGATTCTCGCTTGGGCGGCGCTCGCCGTCGTACTTGCGGCAGGTGGTGCGCAGTCCGCCGCGACGCTCAAGGGAAATCCTGCCTTGCCGTCCGACACGCAGACGGCCGAACAGCTCTACGCCGACGCTCCCGATGGCGTCGATCCCATGGTGACCGGCCCGGTCAGCGCCGCCTTCAAGCAACAGCAGAAGGCCGCCGGCTGCGACAGTGCGGTCTGGCCGAAGATTCCCGTCGCCTGCTATCCGGATTGACGACCGCCGCCTGCGGCCGGTCGCTTACGCCGACCGCACCGGATCGAGCGTCACCTTGTAGAGCTCGTTGTCGTCACGATCCATCAGCCGCACCGTCATCTGTTCGCTGGCGCCGTTGATGTCGACGAGGCCGAAGAACTGCAGGCCGGCCGACGGCGGCAGGTTCTGGCCCTGTTCGGCGGTCGGCGCCTTGATGAATTTCAGCTCCGGCCCGAAGGTCATGTCAAAACCATTGGGGCCGAACGTGCCGGCGTGGATCGGGCCGGAGACGAATTCCCAGAACGGGTTGAAATCCTGGAATTGTGCCTTGTCCGGGTTGTAGTAATGCGCCGCCGTGTAGTGCACGTCGGCGGTCAGCCACACCGTGTTGCTGATGCTGGCATTCTTGATGTAGCGCAGCAGGTCGGCGATCTCGAGCTCGCGACCCTTTGGCGCACCATTGTCGCCATTGCTGACCGCTTCGGCGCCGGCCTTCTTGGTGCCGTCGTCCCAGACGACGAGGCCGAGCGGCATGTCGGCGGCGATGATCTTCCAGGTCGCGTTGGAGTTGGCCAACTCGCGCTTCAGCCATTTCGTCTGCTGTTCGCCAAGCATGCGCGACTGCGGCGTCATCGTGTCCTGCATGTCCGGGCCGTTGGGGCCGCGATAGGAACGCATGTCGAGGAAGAACACGTCGAGCAGCGGTCCGTAGGCGATCTTGCGATAGACGCGGCCGGGCTCGGACGGCTCGTAGCGGATCGTCGTCATCTCATGGAAGGCGCGCGCAGCGCGGGCCGCCAGCACATGGATGGACTTTTCCGAATAGCGGTTGTCGGCGCTCAAATCCTTCGAATCCGACCAGTTGTTCAGCACCTCATGGTCATCCCACTGGTAGAAGGTCGGGCAGATGGCGCTGAGGCCGAGCACATGTCTGTCCATCATGTTGTACTTCCACTGGTCCCGGTATTCGTCGAGCGTCTCGGCCACCTTGCGCTTGCCGTCGATGAGCACGACGTTCTTCCACTTGCCGCCGCCGGGCAGGTCGACCTCGTCCTTCATCGCGCCGTCGGCATAGATGGTATCGCCGGAATGCAGGAAGAAGTCGGGCGTGTGCTTGCCGATCGTGGCGTAGGTCTTCATGCCGGTCTCGTCGATGCCCCAGCCTTGGCCGGCGGTATCGCCCGACCAGGCGAACTTGATGTCGCGCTTGGAGGCCGGTGCCGTGCGGAAGCGCCCGACGATCGGTTCGGAGACGGCGTTGATGTCGGCGAGATCGGCGGCGATCATGCGGTAGAAAATGTCCTGGTCGGAAGCAAGCTCGGTGAGCAGCCGCTTCACCGTGTAGTCGCTGGCCGGCGAGGTATCGAGCGGCGCCAGCCGCGTCGCATTGGCGAAATTCTCCGTCGTCGAGACTTCGAACATGACACGCGACGGACGGTCGGTGCGCGTCCAAACCATGCCGCTGGCGGCGTCGACGTCGCCCGACTGGACGCCATGGGTGAAGCCCGGCCGCTGATTGGCGCGCGAATAATAGGGCATCGCGAGGCCCGAGGCGCCGACCAGGCCAAGGGCGCTGGCGGAAGTGACGAAAGCGCGGCGGGAAATTGTGTTCATGGCTGTCTCCTGGATGGCTGCGAACGGTGCCACCAAGGTCCAGCCTCAATGTTTCAGGCGCATCTCGGAACCATGAAGGTTTCGTAACAGTGAACAGGCCTCTTCCCTTCTCCTCCTGTGGGAGAAGGGAGAGCCTAGCCCAGCCGCCTTAGGCCGCCTGCGGCTCCGGATCGAAGGCCGGCCTGCTGGTGTTGATCAGCAGCGAAAGACAGGCCGCGGCAATCGCGGTCATGCCAGCGATCATGAAGGCGAGTTCGTAATTGCCTTGCAGTTCGCGCATGGTGCCGCCGAAGAAGGCGGCGCTGGCTGCACCGACCTGGTGCCCGGCGACGATCCAACCGAACACGATCGGGCCGCTGCGGTCGCCGAACGCCTCGTTGGCGAGCCTGAGCGTCGGCGGCACGGTGGCGATCCAGTCCAGGCCATAGAGCACGGCGAAGATGATCAGGCTGGTCGCCGAGAAGCCGGAATAGGGCAGGTAGATCAGCGACAGGCCGCGGATGGCATAGTAGACGCCGAGCAGCTTGCGTGGATCGAAGCGGTCGGTGAGCCAGCCCGACAGCGTCGTGCCGATCAGGTCGAAGATACCCATCATCGACAGCAGGCCGGCGGCCTGCACCTCGCCGATGCCCATGTCGCCGCAGAAAGCGATCAGATGCGTGCCGACCAGCCCGTTGGTGGTGAAGCCGCAGACGAAGAAGGTGGCGAACAAATACCAGAACACACGCGTGCCGGCGGCACGCCGCAGCGTGCCCAGCGTATGCGCGAGGAAATTGCCCTGCGATGCCGGCGATGTCGGCGGCACGTCGTCGGCCTCCGCGCCAAAGCGCACCATGCCGATCGAGGCCGGACGCTCCGGCACCAGCAGCCAGACCAGCGGCACCAGAGCGGCGGTGGCGATCGCGATGGCGATGGCGACCGGCTTCCAACCGCCCGACTGGGCGAGCGCAGCCAGCAGCGGCAGGAATACCAGCAGGCCGGTGGCGCTGGAGGCCGACATCAGCCCCATCACCAGGCCGCGATTGGTCTTGAACCAGCGATTGACGATGGTGGCGCCGAGCACAGTGGCGACCGCACCCGACCCGATGCCGGAAAACACGCCCCAGGTGATCAGCAGATGCCACGGCTTGGTCATCAGCAGGCTGAGCGCCGTCGAGCCCGACATGATCAGCAGCGCGGCGAGCAGCGTGCGGCGCAGGCCGATGCGCTCCATCAGAGCCGCGGCAAACGGCCCGGTCAGGCCGTAGAGGAAGATGCCAATGGCCGCTGCCAGCGAAACGACATCGCGCCGCCAGCCAAAACTCTCTTCCAGCGGCAGCATCATGACCGAGGGCGCCGAGCGCAGCCCGGCCGCGATCAGCAGGCAGAGGAAGATGACGCCGACCACGACGAAAGCGTAGCGCTGGCCAAACGGATGGGATTGAGCTATCATGTTACTGACCGGTACGTTGCAATTGGATGGCAATACCCATACGTACCGGTCAGTAACATTGTCAAGCGAGTCTTTTGCATGCCATCGGACAATAAAATTGAACCGTCCATCAAGGACCCTCACGCGTCGGTCCTGCCGAGAGCCGGCGAGAAGATCCTCGACGTGGCCCGCGACCTCTTCTACCGGCAAGGCATCAGGGCGATCGGCGTCGACGAGATCGTCAAGCGCGCCGGCGTCACCAAGCCAAGTCTCTACCGCAGCTTTCCGTCCAAGGACGAATTGGCCGCATCCTACCTGCGACAATACGACCTTGAGTTCTGGGAGCGCTTCGACGAGGCGGTGGCCGCCCATCCCGGCGACCCGCGCGCGCAGATCAACGCTTTCCTCACCCGCGTCGGCAAGCGCACGCAAAGACCCGACTATCGCGGCTGCGGTATGACCAATGCGGCGATCGAATATCCCGAGCACGGCCACCCGGCCCGCGTGGTGAGCGAGGCCAACAAGCAGGAACTACGCCGCCGCCTGCGCGCCATGGCGAGGGCCATGGGCGCCGCCGACGCCGACACGCTCGGCGACGGACTGCTGCTCCTGATCGAGGGCGCCTATATCAGCGGCCAGCTGTTCGGGTTAGGCGGACCGGCGCAGTCGGTGGCGCGCAACGCGGACCTGCTGATCGAAGCCAGCTTGAAGAAATAGCGTTTGACGATACGCTGCGGCAGCTCGAAACGGAGTTGTCCGCATGCGCTTTCTTCTGATCCCGCTTGCTCTCGCCGGTCTCTGCCAGGCGGCCCACGCCGACGGCATATCCAGCGCCTACACCGACCTCGACTGGAAGAAGGATTGCGTCACCTATGCGAAAGCCGAGGAAGGCGAAGGCGACTGGGCCAATCTCGCCTGCTCGGGCTATCGCGGCTATCCGGTGCTGGTCGCCTATGACGACGCCCGCGAGTCGCTTTACTACGGCTTCCCGTCCGACGACATGACCGCGGTCTGGGAGAGCTTTTCCGGCTTCAACTCGGCCGGTCCCAAGATCGAATGGCGCATCGAGACCAAGGGCGACATCGCCATCCCCTTCGCCGTCATCCACCGTCGTTCGATCAGCAATCCCGAGGACGAGAACAAGCCGGCCGAGGTGCTCGTCGTGGCCAAGGTCGCGCAGCCGGAGGCCCATGACGGCTGCACCGTCGGACTGGTGCTGGCCACCGGCAACCCGCAAGCCAACGACCAAGCACGCAAGCTGGCCGACGACAAGGCAAGGAGCTTTGCCTGCGGCAAGGACAAGCGCGTTGTGATCGGCGACGCGCCCGATTTCGGCCGGGTGGATAATTAAAGCGAGTTGCGCTTAAGACGCCTTGCGGAGCAAGTTGATCGCATATCGTCGGTCCGCGCCGCCCCTCATTGCCCTGCCGGGCATTTCTCCCCGTATAGTGACGGGGAGAAAGACGCTGCGGTCACGGATTTCGCCAATCGTCAGCGCTGCAGAAAGTGCACCAAGGCTGCGGACATCCCCTTCTCCCCGTCACTATACGGGGAGAAGGTGCCGGCAGGCGGATGAGGGGCAGCGCCGCGCTTAGCGCCTGCTCGCAACCTCGAACGTCGACTACTTGCTCGCCTTCGCCCGCTCGATCGCCTCGACGATCATCTTCTTGGCATATTTCGAATCGTGCCAGCCTTCGATCTTGACCCATTTGCCGGGTTCGAGATCCTTGTAGTGCTCGAAGAAGTGCTGCACCTGCTGGCGCGTGATGTCGGGCAGCTGCGTGTACTCGGTGACGTTCTCGTAGCGCAGCGTCAGCTTGGGCGACGGCACGGCGATGATCTTCTCGTCCTGGCCAGCATTGTCTTCCATGATCAGCACGCCGATCGGCCGCACATTGATGACGCAGCCCGGCACCAGCGCGCGCGTGTTGCAGACCAGCACGTCGATCGGGTCGCCGTCGCCCGACAGCGTGTGCGGCACGAAGCCGTAATTGCCGGGATAGCGCATCGAGGTGTGCAGGAAGCGGTCGACGAACAGCGTGCCGGCCTCCTTGTCCATCTCGTACTTGATCGGCTCGCCGCCGATCGGCACCTCGATGATGACGTTGAGGTCTTCCGGCGGGTTCTTTCCGGTGGCTATCGCTTCGATACGCATGGTTTTCCCTCTCTCGATTTCCGAGATCGATAGCGGGCGACGCGGCATGGTGCAATGCGGCGAATGGTGCTCAGGACCTGGCGGCAGGCTTTCAGGCCGTCATTCCCAGACGAAAGCGACCTTCTTCAGCGCCTTCTGTTCGAAGATCTCGACGCCTTCGGCGACATCGCGGCCGCCAGCGCCGGCATAGAAGGAGAGAGCGTTTTGGTTGTCCTCCAGCGCCCACACCACCATGCCTTTCAGGCCGTGGTCGGCGAGACGCGCGCGTGCCGCCTTGAACAGCCGGCTGCCGAGCCCGATGCCCTGGTATTCCGGGCGCAGGTAAAGCTCGTAGATCTCGCCCTGCTGCCTGAGTTCGCGGGCGCGGTTCTTGCCGATCGTGGCATAGCCGGCGATCTTGCCGCCGATTTCGACCACCAGCACGGTGGCGGCGCGGCGGATGGCGTTCGCCCACCAGTCGGGGCCGCGCCGGTTGATCATCGATGTCAGCGTGCGGTGCGGGATGATGCCGGAATAGGCGCCGCGCCAGGCCTCCTGGTGCACGTCGGCGATGGCGCCGGCGTCGCGCGGCTCGGCTTTCCTGATGTCGATGGTCAGCGTGTTCATAATTGCTTAACCATAAACCCGCATCGGCCGATTGCAAAGAGTCCGGTCGCCGGCTGCAACGCTTTCGCACAGACGATCGGCAGGCAAAAGCCGCGGTTGAGCTGACTGAAGAGTTAGATTTCGACCAGGTGGTCGTCCAACTCGTTGCCGTCGCCGGCCGTGACCGGAAAATGCTCGGCCAGCACCGCGCCGACTGATTCGATCGCCTTGACGAAACCGTCGGCGAGCCGGTCGTCGCCGGCATGCCGGGTGAGGTCGCCCACCACGTCATCCCAGACATGCTGGCCGACCTTGGCGTCGATGCCGCTGTCGGCGATCACTTCGGCATAGCGCTCGGCGATCGAGACGAAGACAAGCACGCCGGTGCGCGCCGTGGTGCGGTGGACGTTGCGGGCAAGGAACTGCTTGATCGCGTTGGCATGCGCCGCCTGGTAGCGCAGTCGCCGCGGCACGAGATGGATGCGCAAGCCGGGCAGCGCCCACAGCAGGACAAGCACCGAGGCCAGCGCCAGCAGCTGGTCGAAGACGAAATGCGGCAGGCGGATCGACAGCCACCAGACCTCCAGCCCGTAGGCGACGGCGAGACTGACGATCAGCATCGCCAGTGTCGCCATGAAGGCGGCCGGAAAGAAATAGCCGTCGCTGGCCTGCGCCACGACGCAATAGATCTCGCCGTCGGTCTTGGTCTCGGCGGCGCGGATCGCCTCGGCGATGCGGTCATGGTCCAGCGGGCTGATCGGTCGTGTTGCCATCTCGTCTCACCAGCTCCCTGAAGACCCGCCGCCGCCGGACGAGCCGCCGCCACCTGAAAATCCGCCACCGCCGCTGCTCGAGCCGGAAGACCAGCCGCCGCCGGAACTGCCCGACGACCAGCCGCTGCCGGATGAGGATCCCGTCACCCAGCCACTGCCGGAAGACGAAGAGCCATAGCGGAAGGTCATGCCGAGCCATTTATACACGCCCGGCGACAGCTTCGTGCCAAAGATCGGCGGCAGGAAGGCCATCGCCATGCCGCCGAAGAACATCGTCGCCCACAGGATGAGGAACAGCGCGACGATTGGGTCGATGGGCGAGCTGTCGTCAGCCGGATTGCGCTTGCCGCGCGCCTCGAGCTCCTCCGGATTGCCTTCCAGCACCATGATCATGTCGTCGACGGCTTTGGAAATGCCGCCGGAGAAATTGCCGGCGCGGAAGGCCGGCACCATGTCGTTTTCAATGATCAGCTTGGTGTGCAGGTCGGTCAGCGTGCCTTCCAGCCCATAGCCGACCTCGATGCGCATCTTGCGGTCGTTCTTGGCCACCAGCAGCAGCACGCCATTGTTCTCGCCGCCCTGGCCGAGCTTCCAGAAGCGGAACAGTCGGTTGGCGTAGGGTTCGATCTCCTCGCCGTCGAGGCTGGGGATCGTCGCGACGACGATCTGGTCCGAACCTTTCGTCTCGAAATCCGCGAGCTTCTGCGTCAACGCCGCCTTGGTCGCGGCATCGATGATGCCGGCATTGTCGACGACCCGCCCGGTTAGCGCCGGCAACTCCGCGGCGAAAGCCGTGAAGCCGAGGAACAGCAGCAGCGCCAGGGCCAGCAGGGCGGCATCGATCCGCGTGGCGACAGAGCCGGATGTTGCGAGGGCGCGTCCCGTCATGCCGTCACCAGCTTCCCGAGGAGCCGCCGCCGCCGGACGAGCCGCCGCCACCGGAAAAACCGCCGCCGCTTGACCCCGACGACCAGCCGCCGCCGGAACTTCTCGAGCCGCTGGACGAGCGCCGGCTGGGTTCGAAGGTCATGCCCAGCCAGCGATAGCGGCCGGGTCCGATCTTCTGCCCGAAGATCGGCGGCAGGATCGAGGCGGCTAGGCTGCCGACCAGGATGGTGATCCAGATGGCGATGAAAATTGTGAAGAACAGGTCGTCGGAATTGAACGGTGCCTGCTGGTTGCGCTCGCCGCGGGCTTCCAGTTCCTCCGGATTGCCTTCCAGCACCATGATCATGTCGTCGACGGCTTTGCTGATGCCGCCGGAGAAATCGCCGGCGCGAAAGGCCGGCACCATGTCGTTTTCGATGATCAGCTTGGTGTGCAGGTCGGTCAGCGTGCCTTCCAGCCCATAGCCGACCTCGATGCGCATCTTGCGGTCGTTCGGCGCCACCAGCAGCAGGACGCCGTTGTTCTCCTTGGCCTGGCCGAGCTTCCAGAAGCGGAACAGGCGGTTGGCGTAGGGCTCGATCTCCTCGCCGTCGAGGCTGGGGATCGTCGCCACAACAATCTGGTCGGAGCCTTTTTTCTCGAAATCGGCGAGCTTCTGCGTCAGCACCGCCTTGGTCGCGGCATCGATGATGCCGGCATTGTCGACGACGCGACCGGTGAGGGCGGGAAGATCGGCGGCGAAGGCGGCGAGGGGGAAGAAAAGGAAGCTTAGAATGATCGCCAGAAACGTCAGAGTGGCGTTCCGTCCCACCCCCCTCTGTCCTGCCGGCCATCTCCCCCTTGAGGGGGGTGAGGAGTGCTCCGCGCAGCGGACGGGAAGCCAATTGCTTGGCTTTCCGAACGACGAACGCCCGGAGCGATAGCGGAGGGCTGGGTCCGGCAGGACAGAGGGGGGTGTGGACACGCCTGCGGTCCGTCTCGTCGCAAGTATTGGATTTGCCGGCTTCGCCGTTCACCCGCCCTGTTTCGTCCCGAAATCGACCTTGGGCGTCTGCAGCTTGTCTTCCTCGATGGTGAAGTTCGCGAACGGCTCGTTGCTCCGGAACCAGAAGGTTGCCCACAGCACCGACGGGAAGGTCCTCAGCGTCAAATTGTAGTCCCTGACCGCCTGGATATAGTCGCGCCGCGCCACCGCGATGCGGTTCTCGGTGCCTTCGAGCTGCGCCTGCAGCGCCAGGAAATTCTGGTTGGCCTTGAGGTCGGGATAGTTCTCCACCACCGCGAGCAGCCTGGACAGCGCGCTGGTCAGGCTGGACTGGCTGTCCTGGAATTTCTTGAAAGCTTCCGGGTCCTTCAATGTTTCCGGCGTCACCGTCACCTGCGTCGCCTTGGCGCGCGCCTCGACCACCGCGTCGAGCGTATCCTTCTCATGCGCCGCATAGCCCTTGACCGTCTCGACCAGGTTGGGGATCAGGTCGGCGCGGCGTTGGTACTGGTTCAGCACCTCGCTCCAGGCCGCCTTGGCATTCTCCTCCGCCGTCGGAATGGTGTTGTAGCCGCAGCCGGCAAGCAGCGGCAGCACGATCGCCATCATCAGGAAGGCCGGCAGCTTGCGGGCAATGGAGGGTGAAGTGAGGCGCTGGGCAAACATGATTTGGATCCCTCGTCGGAAGTTGCACGCGAAGCATTACCACAATCTGCGCGCAAGAAAATGACCTCGGCCCGGACGCCTCCGCTGGCATCTCCGCGTCCGGCACGAGGCCCTGTGAATGGCCTCGCGAACAGGCTAAGGTCCCGGCAAAACAGGATATTGCCATGGCGCAGCGCCAGGACAGCGACACCGAATCGCGCCGCATTCTCGAGCGTGTGGAACACGAAACCGCGCCTGGCGGCACCTCGTTCGTCGCGCGGACCGCGAAGAGCGCGAGCGACCACGTCACGGCCGCGGATGCCGACCGCGCGGACCCTATCGAAGTTTGGGGCACCCGCATCGGCCGGGGACTGGGGCTCATCATTGCAATCGGCCTGTTGGCCTGGCTCGTGTATTTCGCCACCCGTTAGGAATCAGGATCAATGAACGAAAAAAACGACGCGCCGCGTGCGGTCATCGTCATTTCCAGCCATGTCGCCCGCGGCTCGGTCGGCAACCGCGCCGCCGTCTTCGCACTGGAGACGCTCGGCTTTCCGGTATGGGCGGTGCCGACCATCGTGCTGCCCTGGCACCCCGGCCATGGCCGCGCCACCCGCATCGTGCCGCCGCTCGACCAGTTCAAGGCGCTGATGGCCGATCTCGAGCGCGCGCCCTGGCTGGGTGAGGTCGGCGCAGTGCTGTCGGGCTATCTCGGCGAGGCCGGCCAGGCCGAAGCCGTCGCCTCGCTGGTCGCCGCGGTCAAGGACAGGACGCCGGATGCCGTCTATATCTGCGATCCGGTAATGGGCGATTCGGGCGGGCTCTATGTGCCTGAAGCGACGGCGATCGCCTTACGCGACCGGCTGATGCCGATCGCCGACATTGCCACCCCCAATCGCTACGAGCTGGAATGGATGGCCGGCGCGCCGCTGCCCGACCTCAAATCGGTGATCGCGGCCGCCCTTCACGCGGGGCCTGGGACCATGCTGGTCACCTCGGCGCCGTCGATGATGGCTGGCGGTACCGGAAATCTGCTGCTCGACGCCAGACAGGCGCTGCTCGCCGAGCACCGCCTCATCGACAAACCGCCCAACGGGCTGGGCGACCTGACAGCGGCTGTCTATCTGGCGCGCATCCTCTCCGGCCAGCCGGCGATCAAGGCGCTGCAGTCGACCACGGCGGCGGTCTACGAGATTCTGGCGCGCACGGCCAAGCGCGGCGGCGACGAGTTGCAGCTCGAGACCGACGCCCAGAGCCTGTCGCACCCGATGGCAATGGTGCAGCTTCGCCACCTCCTGCACCCGGGGCGGGACAAAAGGGCGTGACTCTTGTTGGCGTCGACGGCTGCAAGGCCGGCTGGATCGCCGTCCGCCGCGATCCGGGCGCTTGGCCGTCGGTCTCGGTCTTTCCAACCTTCGCGATGCTGGTCGACGCATTGCCCGCCGATGCCGTGGTCGCCGTCGACATGCCGATCGGCCTGCCGGATCATTCGCAAAAAGGCGGACGCGGGCCGGAAGCGCTGGTGCGGCCGCTGCTCGGGCAGCGCCAATCCAGCGTCTTCGCCATTCCATCGCGCGCCGCCCTTTACACAGACACGGATGACTTCACCACGGTCGAAGCCTGGTATGTCGCGCATCGCCGCGCCAGCGAAGTGGCCAAGACGACCTCCGATCCGCCACGCGGCGTCTCGATCCAGGCTTTTGGCATCTTCGCCAAGATCCGCGAGATCGACTCACTTCTGATCTCCCGGCCGGAGCTGCGCGGTCGCATCTTCGAATCACATCCGGAAGTCGCCTTCTGCAGGCTGAACGACGGTCAGGCCATGTCGCTGCCGAAGAAGATCAAGGGTATGGTCAACCCCGCCGGCATGGCAGAGCGCAAGGCGCTGCTGTGCCGGCATGGCTATGAGAAGGACTTCCTCGACGGGGCGCCGCCGAAGGGCGCGGCCGCCGACGATTTCCTCGACGCAGCAGTGATGATGCTGATCGCCGGCCGCATCGCCAGCGGCGAGGCACGGCCGTTCCCGGACCCGCCGCTGACCGACCGTTTCGGCATTCCCGTCGCCATCTGGGCGTGAAGCGACGCCTGAGCTATGCGCGCCGCATCGCGTTTTGCGACGAAACCATCCGCAATTCGGCATTGCTCGCGACGGGCTTTTGCCGTTAGAGCCATTCCAAACTGAAACGTGCCGCCGCATCCAACCCGGAAAGGGTCCAGACGCCGCCCATGCCTCACCTCCCTGAACACTTGCTCGCCGGCTACCGCAATTTCATGAAGGGCCGCTACCTTGCCGAAAGCGGACGCTACCGCTCGCTCGCCCGCGAGGGCCAGGCGCCGGAAACCATGATCGTCGCCTGTTGCGACTCGCGCTCGGCGCCCGAGGCGATCTTCGACGCCGGGCCGGGCGAGCTGTTCGTGCTGCGCAATGTCGGCAATCTGGTGCCGCCCTATGCGCCGGACGGCCAGTTCCACTCGACCTCGGCGGCGCTCGAGTTCGCCGTGCAGAGCCTCAAGGTGAAAAACATCGTGGTGATGGGGCACGGCCGCTGTGGAGGCATCCGCGCCGCACTCGACACCAACTCCGCGCCACTGTCGCCTGGCGACTTCATCGGCAAATGGATGAGCCTGATCGCGCCGGCGGCCGAAACCGTGTCGTCCAGCACCTTCATGACGGCGACGGAGCGCCAAACCGCGCTGGAGCGCATCTCGATCCGCTATTCGATCGCCAATCTCAGGACCTTTCCTTGCGTCTCCATCCTTGAAGGCAAGGGCCGGCTGTCGCTGCACGGCGCCTGGTTCGACATCTCGACCGGCGAGCTTTGGGTGATGAACAAGGAGACCGGCGATTTCGAACGGCCGGAGATGGCATAGACCATGATCCCGGAACCGAAGGTCCGCGTCAGCGAAAAGCGGGACCGGTTTTCGGATAGGATCATGGTCAAACATGGAGGTGGCAATGCGGAATTGGCGTGCGATCACTTTCGTCGTGGCGGCACTGATGCCGACGCTCACCGCTGCTCGCGCCGATGACGGTGCGATCATCGACCGCTGGTATTCGGCGTTGCTTGTCGCCGACCGCACCGAATTGTCGGACCTGCTAGCCGACGACGTGCGCATCAAGCTCGAAGACCTCGGCGTCGTGCAGAACAAGCAGGAGTTCATCGCCTCGATCGATAACTGGCAAGGTGCTGTCGCCGGTGCGGCGATCCGGCATCGCATCGCCAAGAGCGAAGGCGGTGTCACCACGGTGATCGCCTGCTACGACTTCCCCAACAACGACATGCTGATGCAGGAGACGTTCTCCGTCACCGACAGCCGCATCACCGCCAGTTCGCAGGCCGCGATCGCGGAAAGCTGCGACGGTTACTGACGAAAACCTGACTGGCCGCGATGTTGCGCGCAACAGGCCCGCGCCCTACATCGGTGGCGATCCCGCCCTGCCTTGCCGCCAACAGCCGAAAGATCATCCATGCCATCCACCAAAGATGTCGACCTCGCCGCCCATCCGCTGACCGCATGGCAAGGGCCGCTTGGCCTGCCCGACTTCTCCCGCATCGGCGACAGTGATTTTTCCGGAGTGTTCGACGCGGCGCTGAAGGCGCATGAAGCCGAGATCGAGGCGATATCAGGCAACGCAGACGCGCCGACGGTTCACAACACGCTGGCCGCGCTCGAACTTGCAGGCGAGCCGCTCGACCATGTCTCGTCGATCTTCTGGTGCCGGGCCGGCGCCCACACCAACGAGGCGATCCAGGCGCTGGAGCGCGACATTTCGCCGAAGATGTCGAGGCATTTCTCGGCGATCTCGATGAACGAGAAATTGTTTGCCCGCATCGACGACCTCTACCAACGGCGTGAATCCCTGAAGCTCGACTCCGAAACGCTGCGCGTGTTGGAAAAGACCTGGAAAGGCTTCGTCCGCTCCGGCGCGAAACTTGACGCCGATGGCAAGAAGCGGCTGGCCAGGATCAATGAGGAATTGTCCTCACTCGGCACCCGCTTCGGCCAGAACGTGCTGGCCGACGAGCGCGACTGGGCGCTGTTCCTCGACGAGGCCGACCTTGCCGGTCTGCCCGACTTCCTCAAGAGCGCCATGGCCGAGGCTGCCGAGATGCGCGGCCAGAAAGGCCGCTACGCCGTCACGCTGTCGCGGTCGATCTACGAGCCGTTCACCACCTTCTCCGAACGGCGCGACCTGCGCGAGACCGCCTTCCGCGCCTTCACCATGCGCGGCCAGAATGGCGGCGCCAGCGACAACACGAATGTCGTTCGGGATATGTTGAAGCTGCGCGCCGAGAAGGCAAAACTGCTCGGCTACGGCTCGTTCGCGGCGCTGAAGCTCGACGACACCATGGCCAAGACGCCGAAGGCGGTGCACGCGCTGCTCGATCCCGTCTGGGAAAAGGCGCTGGAGAAGGCCGCCAACGACCAGACCGAACTGCAGCGGCTGGCGACCGCGGCCGGCAGCAACGAACAATTCGCCGCCTGGGACTGGCGCTTCTACCAGGAGAAACTGCGCGCCGAGAAATTCGCCTTCGACGAGGCCGAGCTGAAACCGTATCTGCAGCTCGAGCGCGTCATCGACGCCTGCTTCGACGTGGCGGCAAAACTGTTCGGCATCACTTTCGAGGAAAGGAAAGGCATCGCCGCCTGGCATCCTGATGCCCGAGTCTTTGTGGTGAAGAACGCCGACGGCAGCGAGCGCGGCATCTTCCTCGCCGACTATTTCGCCCGGCCTTCGAAGCGCTCCGGTGCCTGGATGAGCGCGCTGAAATCCGGCTACAAGCTCGGCGATGGCTCGAAGCCGGTGATCTACAACATAATGAACTTCGCCAAGCCGCCGGCCGGCGAGGCAGCGCTTCTGTCGGTCGACGAGGCAAAGACGCTGTTCCACGAATTCGGCCATGCACTGCACGGCATGCTGACCGACGTCACCTGGCCTTCGGTGTCGGGCACTTCGGTGAGCCGCGATTTCGTCGAACTGCCTTCGCAGCTCTACGAGCATTGGCTGACGGCGCCGGCGGTGCTGGAAAAGCACGCGCTGCACGTCAAGACCGGCAAACCGATGCCGAAGGCGCTGCTCGACAAGATGCTGGCGGCGCGCACTTTTGGCGCCGGCTTCGCTACGGTCGAATTCACGGCCTCGGCGCTCATCGACATGGCCTATCACGCGCGCCCGGATGCACCGGAACAGCCGCTTCGTTTCGAGACCGAAACGCTGGACAAGCTCGATATGCCCGACACCATCGCGATGCGCCACCGCACCCCGCATTTCGGCCACGTCTTTTCCGGTGACGGCTATTCAGCCGGCTACTATTCCTACATGTGGTCGGAAGTGCTCGATGCCGATGCCTTCGCTGCCTTCGAGGAGACCGGCGACCCCTTCAACCCGGCGCTGGCCGAGCGGCTGAGGAAGAACATCTACGCCGCCGGCGGCTCAAAGGACCCGGAAGAACTCTACACCGCCTTCCGCGGCAAGATGCCGTCGCCGGAGGCGATGATGGTGAAGCGGGGGCTGGTGTAAATTAGCCAATCTCCCCCTCGTGGGGGAGATGGCCGGCAGGCCAGAGGGGGGCGCTGTCCCTCCGGCCTCTCAATTGATGGCTTTTTGCGCCGACGGGCTTGCTATCGCCGGTTCGCAGGGTGATGAAGGGTTGGCGATCCTTCGCGCCCCCTCTGCCCTACCGGGCATCTCCCCCACGAGGGGGGAGATCGGCAGCCTCGCCGGCCGCCCCCTTCCACGGATCAGCCACCCGCGGCCACACCGGCCGCGTCAGCTTCGTGTAGTTGGTGACCGCCGGATTGCTGGGATACGAACTCGGCGCCGAGACGTAGATGATCTCGGCGGCGATCGGGGCGAAGCCGGCGTAGAAGTGATTGGTCGATTTCACCAATAACAGGTCCTTGCTGAGTGGATTGACGCCGAGATTGGAGAAAATATCGGGTTCGAAGGTCTGTGTGCGGTTGGTATTGAGGATGATATCGACTTCGGTGCCTTCGATGCGGACCAGCGCTGTCGATCCGAGCGTCACCCGGCTCGGCCCAAAACTCTGCCACCCTTCCGTGACCGCTCTCAGCACGCGCACCCGCGCGTCGATCGGCTCGCCCGCCAGCGGGCCGGCCTTGCCACCAAAACGCAGATCGATGACGGCGCCCTCGCCCGCGGCTTGACAGAACGTCACCGCGATCGGATCCCAGATCGTCGCCACGCCGACATTGCTGACGCCACGCTCCAGCATGGCGCGCAGCACGATGGTGCCGTCGCCGGCGACGCCGCCGCCAGGATTGTCCCAGATGTCGGCGATGACCACTGGCTTGTTCGTGTTTTCCTTCCGCACGGCCAGCGCCCGCTCGATGCCGTCGGAAGCACTCAGCATCGTCATTGCCGTCTTTTCGCGCATCGCATAGAGCTCGCGTCCCAGGCTTTCCGCCAGCGCATCGCCCTTGGCCTTGTCATTGTCGGTGACGACCAGGATGCGCGTGCCCATTTCCGGAACGTCGGCGGCCATGAAGCCGTGGATGACGGAGGCCGACAGCACGCCGTCCTTGCCATGCAGCGCCTTGATGCGGTCGACGAAGGAACGCATCGGCTCGCGGCTGGTCGGCAGCACCTGGATCATGCGGCAGTCGAAGGTCGAGATCAAAGGCTTGATCTCGCCGCGCGCCGCGGCCAGCCCTAGTTCGACGACATGTTCGCCACGCTCGTAGAAGTCGGTGTGCGGGAACTCGAGGAAGTAGGCCATGATATCCGACGCCGCCACGCGCTTCGGCGTCAGATGGCTGTGCGGGTCGAACTCCGAGGCAATCACCACCTGCGGACCGACGATTGCACGCACGCGTTCGAGCAGGTCGCCTTCGCAGTCGTCATAGCCTTGCGCCACCATCGCGCCATGCAGGCCGAGGATCACCGCATCGACCGGCAGCGCCGCCTTCAGCTGATCGAGGATCTCGTCGCGCAGCGCCTCGAAAGTCTGCCGCTGCACCAGGCCGCCGGGCTCCGCCCATGTGGCGGTGCCTTCGATCACGGTCAGCCCTTCGCTGGCCGCACGCCGCCGCAAGGCGACGATCGGCGACGAGCACAAAGTCGGCGTTTCCGGGTGCTTGCCTGGCCCGGCATAGAAGGCCATCTCGAACGAGGCCCGGTCGGTCGGCACCGGCGAGAAAGTGTTGGTTTCCGTCGCCAGCGAGGCGGTGAAGATGCGCATGAAAGCTCCGTGGAAAGTGAAGGCTATTTGACGGCCCCGAGCGCCAGGCCCCGGACGAGGTAGCGCTGCAGCCAGATGAACAGGATCGCCACCGGCAGGGTGGCGAGCAGCGTGGCGGCCATGACATGGTGCCATTCGATCGTGTAGCGGCCGGCGACCAGCGAGAAGACCTGGATCGGCAGCGTGTAGCTTTCCTGGCTGCGCAGCATGGTGAGCGCGACGACGAACTCGTTCCAGGCATTGATGAAGGTGAAGATGGCCGTCACCGCGATCGCCGGCAGGCAGAGCGGCAGGAACACCTTGCGCAGCGTCAGCCAGCGGCCGGCTCCCTCCATCCATGCGGCCTCTTCGAGATCGCGCGGGATGGTGTCGAAATAGCTCTGCAGCATCCACACGGTGAAGGCTACGTTGAAGGCCATGTAGATGAAGCCGAGCGCGGTGGTTGATTCGACCAGGCCCCAGGCGGCCATCAGCCGGAACAGGCCAAGCACCAGCACGATCGGCGAGATCATCTGCGACACCAGCAGGAACTGGCGGAAGGCACCGTAGCCGGCAAAACGAAAGCGCGACATCGCATAGGCCGCCGGCACCGAGATCAATATGGCGCCGACGGTGGCGATCACCGAGACATAGAGCGAATTGGCCAGCGCCTGGCCGAAACCGGTCGCCACCCACATGTCGGCAAAATTCGACCAGCGGAATTCGCTCGGCCACCAGGTCGGCGACAGCACCTCCTGTCGCGGCTTGACCGCGGTCAAAAACATCACCGCGAAGGGAAAGATCGTCACCACGATCA
The DNA here is from genome assembly GCF_044778005.1 of Mesorhizobium sp. IMUNJ 23033. Taxonomy (NCBI): domain Bacteria; kingdom Pseudomonadati; phylum Pseudomonadota; class Alphaproteobacteria; order Hyphomicrobiales; family Phyllobacteriaceae; genus Mesorhizobium; species Mesorhizobium sp. IMUNJ 23033. The sequence goes on along the minus strand of NZ_JBJACT010000010.1, from coordinate 111,311 downwards.
GCGGCGAAAGCAGCAGCCATGCGATGATCGAACGCTTCAGCTTGCCGTTCCTCATGCGCGTTGCTCCCGCATCGCCAGCCGCACATAGATCATGGTGAAGACGAGCAATATGGCGAACATCACCAGCGACACGGCTGACGCCTCGCCGAGTTTGCCGATGCGGAAGGCGAGCTTGTAGAGGTGGGTGACCAATATGTCGGTCGAGTTGGCCGGTCCGCCCTGCGTCATCACCCAGATGATCGGGAAGGAATTGAAGACGTAGATGGTGTTGAGCACGATGGCGATGTTGATGAACGGTTTTAAGAGCGGAAAGGTGATCTCGCGGAACAGCTGCAGCGGTGTCGCGCCTTCGAGTGCGGCGGCCTCGTAGAGGTCGTCGGGGATCGACGACAGGCCGCCGAGGAAGATCGTCGTCGTGAACGGCACCGTCACCAATATGCCGATCAGCACCTGCATCGGGAACGCCGTCTCGGCGCTCGCCAGCCACTGGATGTTCTGGTCGATCAGGCCGAGCCCGATCAGCGCCGAATTGAGCATGCCGCTTTCGCCATTGAGCGCCCAGCGCCAGACCACCGCCGTCATGGTCAGCGACACCGCCCAGGGCAGCATGATGATGACGCGGGCGATGCCTCGACCATAAAAGTCGGTGTTGAGGATGATCGCCACCGGGATGGACAACAGCAGCGCGCCACCGACGACCAGCACCGTCCACACACCTGTGCGCCAGAGCGCGGCAACGAAGTCGGGATCGGCAGTGAGCGCCCAGAAATTGGTCAGGCCGCTGAAGTCGCGCAACTGGCCGAAGCGGCTGACATCGTGGGTCGAGATCTGGATCAGGTCCCAGACCGGCCAGAAGATGACGACGGCCGCCAGGAACAGGCTGGGCAAGGTCAGGAGATAGGGCAAGAAGCGATTTTGCATCGGCTGACCTGAGGGCGTCGGGGGGTGGCGCGCCCCGACGGGTAGGGCGCGCCACGGGCGTCGGGAGTGAACGCCCTATTTCTTCAGCACCGCATTGGCCTTGTCCGCTGCCTCCTTCAAGGCAGCCTCCGGCTCCGCGCTGCCGAGATAGATCTTCTGCATGGCATCCGAAGTGATTTGGGCGATCTCCTCCCAGCCGGGGATGACCGGCGCGAAGCGGGCGTCGGGCAGCAGCGCCGTGAACGCCGCAAGGTCGGCATTGTTGACGTAGTAGTCCATTTTCGCTTCTTCCTTGTTCACCGGCAGGAAGCCTTCGCCTTGCGTGAACTTGGCGCGCTGCTCCGTGGTGAACAGGAAGTCGAGCAGCTTCCAGGCCTCATCCTTGTTCTTGGAGTTCTTGAACATGATGATGGAATCGGTGACGCCATAGGTGCCGCGCGCGCCGGTCGGCCCGGCGGGAATCGCCGCCACGCCATATTTCAGGTTCGGCGCCTCGTCCTTGACCTGGTTGGACAGGAAGGGCGCGGTGATCATCATGCCGACCTTGCCCTGCTTGAACAGGTTCTGCACGTCCTCGCGGTTGTTCGAGGTGACGCCAGGCTCGGTCAGGCCTTCGTCGATCATCGACTTGTAGAGCTTGGCGGCTTCGAGCGCGCCCGGTGTGCTCAGGCCCGAGGTGCCGTCCTTGTTGAGGATCTCCGTGCCCTGGGACCACATCGCATAGTAGTAGTAAACGTCGGTCTCGATCTCCTTGCCTTGCAGGCCGAAGCCGAACGTGCCGGAGCCGAGCGCCTTGATCTTGCGGGCGTCCTCCTGCAGTTCGGTCCAGGTCGCCGGCGGCTGGGCGATGCCGGCCTTCTCGAACAATTCCTTGTTGTAATACAGGGCGCGCGCCGAAGCCGCGATCGGCAGGCCGTAGGTTTTGCCCTCCATGATCGACGGCGACAGGAAAGTGTCGATGAAGCGGCCCTTGAAGTCGGGCGTGATGTAGCTGTCGAGCGGTTCGGCGACATCCTGCTGGACGAAATCGATCAACCAGCGCGTTCCGATGATCGACAGGTCGGCATTGGTGCCGGCGGTGATGTCGGTGGTCAGCTTCTGCAAGAGAACTTCCCATGGCACGATCTCGAACTTGACGGTGATGCCCGGGTTGGCCGCCTCGAAATCCTTCTTGACGCTTTCGAAATAGGGGCCGGTCTTGGCGCTGTATTCGGCAACGGTGACGCGCACCTCACCGGCATCTGCCTGCGCGCCAAGCGCCAGCATGCTCATTCCGGCCATCAGGCCGACAGTCCATTTCCTCAGACTCATCTGCTCTCTCCCTTTGAAGTGCGCCTGCGCGCTCCCATGCTGTGAGGCAGCATAGGTTTATGTGACTTTCCTACATTATCCATCATTCTGCGCTTCGCAAGCAGATTAATCTGTTGCTAAATTACATTTCGGCGAATAGCCTCACAGCCCCAACCGGGATCAGGGAGGAGCGCGCGCGGTGGTTTCGAGAACCGAGTTCGAAGGCAAGACGGTCGTGGTGACGGGCGCCGGCGGCGGCCTCGGCTCGGCGATGGTGGCGCTGCTCAACGAGCGCGGCGCGCGGGTCGTCGGCTGCGATCGGTCGGACGAGGCCTTGGCCAGCCCGCACCTCGCCTCGCGCCACGTCTTCGACCTTCTCGACCGGGTCTCGCTGGAAGCCGCGATCGCTGCGATCCTCGACAAGGACGGCATTCCCGACATCCTCATCAACAATGCCGGCTGGACGCGCGCCGAGACGCTGCCGGCGTTGACCCCGGACAAGATCGAACACGAGCTAGACCTCAACCTGACCGGCGTGATGATGTTCGCCGACCCGCTGGTCAAGGCGATGGCCCGGCGCGGCTCGGGCAACGTCGTCTTCATCTCCTCGGTCAATGCCATCGCGCATTTCGGCAATCCGGCCTATGCCGCGGCCAAGGCCGGCATCAACGCCTATGCAAAGTCGATCGCGGTCGAACTCGGCCGCAGCGGCATACGCGCCAATGTCGTCTGCCCGGGATCGATCCGCACCGCGGCCTGGGATCATCGCCTGGCCAAGGACCCGGAAATCCTCGGCAGACTGCAGCGGCTCTATCCGCTCGGCCGCATCGTCAACGCCTCTGAAGTGGCTGAAGCCGTGGCCTTCCTTGCCTCCGACCGCGCATCGGGCGTAACAGGCGTGGTGATGCCGGTGGACGCCGGGCTGACCGCCGGCTGCCTGCCCTTCATCGACGACATTTTGGGAGCGTGACCATGACCGATGTCCAGTTTCGCAACCTGTCGAAATCGTTCGGGCACCACAAGATCCTCGAGGACATCAACCTCGAGATCAACAGCGGCGAGTTCGTCGTCCTGGTCGGCCCTTCCGGCTGCGGCAAGTCGACCTTGCTGCGCATGCTGGCCGGGCTGGAGCCAATCACGTCCGGCGATCTCATCATCGGCGGCCTGCGCGCCAACGACTTGCCGCCGCAGCAGCGCAACATCGCCATGGTCTTCCAGTCCTACGCGCTGTTCCCGCATCTGAAGGCGTCGGACAATATCGGCTTCGGCCCAAAAATCCGCGGCGAGACCCGCGCGGCGATCGACGACAAGGTCAAGAAGGCGTCCGGCATCCTCAACCTGTTCTCCTATCTCGACCGTTACCCCCGAGAATTGTCGGGCGGCCAGCGCCAGCGCGTCGCCATGGGCCGCGCCATCGTGCGCGAGCCTTCGGTGTTCTTGTTCGACGAGCCCTTGTCCAACCTCGACGCGCAATTGCGCGTGCAGATGCGCACCGAGATCAAGGCGCTGCACCAGCGGCTGAAATCGACGATCGTCTACGTCACCCACGACCAGATCGAGGCCATGACCATGGCCGACCGTATCGTGGTGATGAATCTCGGCCGGATCCAGCAGGTCGGGGCGCCGCTGGAACTCTATGACCGACCGGCCAACAAATTCGTCGCCAGCTTCATCGGTTCGCCCTCGATGAGCTTTGTTTCCGGCGCCCTCAAGGGGTCTGCGACAAAGGCCTGGTTCGAGACATCAGGTGGCGGCCGCCTGGCGCTGGCCGGCAAGGCCGTGCCGGCGGGCAGCACTGTGGAAGCCGGCATCCGCCCCGAACATTTCGTCGTCGGCGGCGCCGACGATGCGATGGCCATCGATGTCGACGTGGTTGAGCCGACCGGCGCCGAAACCCATGTCTACGGCGCGATAGGTCCCGACACGGTGCGGGCCGTGTTCCGCGACCGGCTGCAGATCCGGCCCGGCGACCGCTTGCCGGTCTCAGTCGATCCCGCCAACATCCATCTGTTCGACAAGACGACGGGCCTGCCCCTGTGAGAACTCCGATATGAAGACGCCGGCCGACATCATCACGCGGCTGCAGCTGATGTCGCAGGACGGCACCAAGTCGGACCGCCGGCTGGCCGGCCTCGTGCTCTCCGATCTCGACTTCGCCTCCAAGGCGGCGATTTCGGAGATCGCCGCGCGCGTCGGCGTCAGCGAGCCGACGGTAACCCGCTTCTGCCGCAACCTCGGCTGCGAAGGCTTGCGCGACTTCAAATTCTATCTGGCGCAGGCCATCGCCATTGGCGCCCAGTATTTGTCGCCGGAACCGCTGAACCGCGACGTTCGCGAGCAGCGCATCGCCTCGGCCATCACCGAGGCGGCGATATCGGCCATGCAGCGCGCCAGCGAGAACCTCGACATGAAGGCGCTGGTCGGCGTCGCAGCGCGCATCGCCAGTTCGGGCAATGTGCTGTGCATCGGTTCCGGCGGCATTTCCTCGATGATGGCGACCGAGATGCAGAACCGGTTGTTCCGGCTCGGCCTGTCGGCGCTGGCGCAGGTCGACGGCCAGCTGCAGCGCATGTACGCGGCGGTCGCCACGCCCGAGACGACTGTGGTTGCCTTCTCGGTGTCGGGCTACGCGCGTTCGGTCATCGAGGCCGTGCAGGTCGCGCAGCAATATGGCGCCGTCACCGTCGCCATCACCGCACCGGATTCGGCGCTGTCCAAGGCAGCCGACACGGTGATCCATTTCCAGCCGCTCGAGGACGGCAACATCTACAAGCCGACATCCTCGCGCTACGCGCTGATGGCGATCGTCGACATGATCGCCACGTCGGTTGCCGAAACGCGCGGACCGAAAGTCCTGGAAAACCTGCGCCGCATCAAGCAGAGCGTCAACACGCTGAAGGTCGATGACCCGCGTTTGCCGCTGGGCGATTGAGAGACCTTTTGTTCCCCGCTTCTATGGGGGGCCAAATGAGTTTGTTTCGCCGCAAAATGCGCCAATCCAGGAACGTCGGCGCTGCCCCTCATCCACCTGCCGGCACCTTCTCCCCGTGAACGGGGAGAAGCCCGCTGACCGCGACCTTGGCGTCCATTCTGCAACGCTGGTAGTTGGCGAAACCATCTGTGACGGCGTCTTTCTCCCCGTCACTATACGGGGAGAAATGCCTGGCAGGGCAATGAGGGGCAGCGCGATCCGACGCGACTAGTGGCCATCCAACGCCTCGATGCTTCTCGTAAGCACCGCAGGATCGCCAAGGACTCGCAGCGTCTTCAGCCGCGCCGCGCCGCCGGCAACCACCGACACAGCCGACGCCGGCACGCCCAGCGCCTTGGCGAGCAGCTTCTCAAGTGCCGCATTGGCGGCACCATTCTCCGGCACGGCGCGCACGCGAGCCTTCAAATGGCTGCGCCCGTCGGCAGCTGTCTCGATACCTTCGAGCCTGTCCAGCGCCGCCTTTGGCGTCAGCCGGACGAACAGGTCTACGCCGTCGTCACGCAGGCGAAACGGCGTAGCCATCGAATGGCTGGCTCAGACGACCAACGACAGTACGGTGGTGAGCAGGAACTGGCGGAGGAAGAAAATGAGCAACAGCAGAATGATCGGCGAGATGTCGATGCCGCCGAGATCCGGGATGAACCGGCGGATCGGCCGCAGCGCCGGCTCGGTCAGCCGATAGAGCGTGTTGCCGATGGTGCCGACGAACTGGTTGCGCGAGTTGACGACGTTGAAGGCGTAGAGCCAGGAAAAGATCGCCGAGGCGATGATGATCCACCAGTAGATGTCAAGCGCCATGACGATGGTTTGAATAAGGGCGATCATGCCGGTCTCCAATTGTTGCCGACATGTAGCCATTGCACGCCGAACCGGCAAGAGCCGGCTTCCGCCACATGCCGAACCAAAGTCTGAAACGAGGTCATTTGCGCAAAACGCCGCCTTGACAGGAAACCGCTGCCTTCGATAAATGCGCCATCCGTTGGACGGGGCTGTAGCTCAGCTGGGAGAGCGCGTCGTTCGCAATGACGAGGTCAGGAGTTCGATCCTCCTCAGCTCCACCATCGGATCAATCACCGAAATGAACCCACGACCATCGATCGGCTCGAATTTCAGATGGCGGCAAGATGTCTGCCGCCGAAATCCCTGAGCACCAGTCTCGCTGTCGCGTCGCCGACCCTTCTGGTCGAGTACGGAATGTCCCGATCGCGGCGGACGAAGCGCTCCCGGCGCCTGGCGAGATCGGGCACCGGTACGGGTTCGATCAAGTGCATGGTTCGTGCACGCCAATCTCGCGCCCCTCGCTGCAGAACGTCTGAACGCCGTGTGAGGTATGTCATAGTTTATTGCTGCGCGCAGGTATTATTGGCACGGTCACATGTTTCGCCATGTGGGAGAAAGTGATGCCTTATTCACCAAGCGATGTGCGTGCTTATCTGGATAGCTATGGCGGTCTTTTGGGAACCCGCGTTGAGATGGTTGAGACGGACAGCCAATGCTTTGTGCGGGTAATCGAGGACGAAGAGGAACGCACCTACTCATTCGAGCCGGGATCCTTCGCCCTGGCCTTCGCTGAGCGCCAGAGAGTGCGCCTTAAGCTGCCCGAAATCGCGCGCCCTTTAACGCAGCCCAGATATCGTGGCCCTGGCCGTGTCAATGCTAATTCCGGCGTATCGGACCAGGCGTCCTCAGGCCACCCGGACATAGCTCGTCATTCCCGATTTCTGGTGCTCGATGATGTGGCAGTGCAGTAGCCAGTCGCCTTGGTTGTCGGCGACGAAGCCGAGCTGAACCTTCTCGTTGGGCTGGATGAGATAGGTGTCGGAGATCATCGGCTGCACCGGGCGCGTCGAGGACGACAGCACCTTGAAGCTCATGCCGTGCAGATGGATCGGATGCGATTGCGGCGTCAGGTTTTCCATGTCGATGACATAGCTTTTGCCGAGCTTCAATTCGGCCAGCGGCGCGGTCGGATCGGACGTATCGCCTGGCCACGGCACCTTGTTGATCGCCCAGAAACTGTAGCCGAGCGAGCCGCAGATGCCGTCGCTCGGCACGTTTTCCGCCGTAGCACTGAGCGACAATGAAATGTGCTCGGCAGCGGCGAGATCGACTTGCTGGACCGGATTGATCTCCAGCGGTGCAAGGTCGCGAAGGTCGCGTTTGAGAGAAGTTCCAACGGCACGCAGCGTCGCCAGGATTTTGGGCTTGGTGCCCCTGACGTCTCCCAGGCTGACGACTGCCCCTTCATCGTCGGGCATGCGAATGGCGAGCTCCAGCCGCTGTCCGGGTCCGAGCTGCAAGGCATCGGGCGCAAAGCGCTGCGGCACCGGATTGCCGTCAAGCGCGATCACCGTCGCTTCGGCGCCCTCGACGCGAAAAGCATAGACACGCGTGACGTCGGTGATGGCGGCTCTGAGCCGCACCAACCCTCCGGCCGGCGCGTCAAATTGCGGCTGGTCGAGCCAGTTGGCGGTGCGCACCGTGCCGTAGGTGCCGGATCTTGCCGCATCGCGCGGCCGGAATTGGTCGATGAACTGGCCGTCGTCGCCGAGGCGCCAGTCGCGCAGATTGATCACCACCTCGGCATCGAATTTCGGATCGTTCGGGTTCTCCACGACGATCACGCCGGTCAGTCCGTGGCCCATCTGCTCAAGCGTGTTGCAGTGCGGATGATACCAGAAGGTGCCGGCATCGGGCGGCGTGAAGGCGTAGTCGAAATGATCGCCGGTATAGACGTAGGGCTGCACCAGGAACGGCACGCCGTCCATCTTGTTGGGAACGCGAATGCCATGCCAGTGGATCGTCGTCGGATCGTCGATGGCGTTGACCAGCCGGGCGGCGAAGGTCTCGCCTTTTTTCATCCTGATCACCGGCGGCATGCCGGCGTCGCCATAGGTCAGCACATTTTTGGTCTGGCCGACATCCATCAGCTTCGCCTGGATCCGGGCCGTCTTCAGCAGCACCGGCTCGGGCGTGGCCGCGGCCCAGCTGCCCCATTTGCCCACGGCAGAGAGCCCGACGCCACCAGCGCCGGCAATCGCGGCAGTTCTCAAGAGTTTGCGACGTGTGAGGACCGTCATATGCGCTCCAACTGAAAGGCCTCGAGGGCCGTGCACCCACATGGCATGAGCGACGAACCGGCGCCAATACCGATACATGGGATCGCGGTGGCACCGTTTGACCTAAACTCATGAGGCCAATCAAGTCACAATCGCCTGACCGAAAGGGTTGGATATCGGCTCGCCTATCTGGAGACGGCCGTTGCCTTTTGATGGCGTTGGCGCGCATAGGCCACGCAGGCGTCCACAGTGCTGACGCAGAGTGCATCGCGGCTGTTCGGCAAATTGTTGTCGCCCGCATAGGCAACCTCGGCGACGCGGCCGTCGACCATGCGAATTTGCGTGTTGCAATAGCCGCCGGGTGCAACGTTGACCGACCCGCCGACTGCGGGGATCGCGCCCACGGCGAGCGTCGGAACAACGACGCTGAGATTGCCACGCTGCACGACACGCTGATAGGTCCAGATCCGGCCCGATCCGCCGGCGTCGGCGGTAGCGGTGGGAAAGCCGGCGCACATGCGGACGTCGGCCTCGCTGAGACCGACCATCTCCTTGCGCGCCGCTGCGGTTGTCGCGTCTACCTTGGCGAGACCTGACGTATCGTCGGGGACCACGCAGGAAGACAAGATGCCGGCCGTGAGAACTGGAAGGGCAAGCGTTCGGATGCGGAAAGATATCATGCCGACTGTCGGATTTGCGTGCAGCCCCCCAGCGCCCTTTTGCTAGCTAGGCAATCAGGCGATCGAGTCAACCCGACCGCGTTCACGAAAACTTCAGACGGCCACGAGATGCCCGCCACCGACATCCGTTAGAGCCAAACGCGGCGGAGTCTCACCGATCCGTCGCGTCGAGCTCGGGATTTCCCGGTCGAGGCGCGCGAAGCGCTCCCTTCGCCGCGTGGGATCGGGCACCGGCACGGCCTCGATCAGGCGCTTCGTGTAGGGATGGCGTGGGTTGGAAAACACCTGGTCGCGGGTGCCCATCTCGACGATCTGGCCGAGATACATGACGGCGACACGCTCGGAAATGTTCTCGACCACCGCCATGTCATGCGAAATGAACAGATAGGCGACGCCGAATTCGCGCTGCAATTCCTTCAACAGGTCGAGCACACGCGCCTGCACCGAGACGTCGAGCGCCGACACACTTTCATCGGCGATGATCAGCTTCGGCCGCAAGGCAAGCGCCCGCGCAATGCAGATGCGCTGGCGCTGACCGCCGGAAAATTCGTGCGGATAGAGCTCCATCTGGTCGGCCGACAGGCCGACGCGCTCGAACAACGCCGCCACACGCTCTCTACGTTCTTCTCTCGACCCGATGCCATGGATCAGCAGTGGCTCGGCGACGAGGTCGCCGACGCGCATGCGCGGATCGAGCGAGGCGTAGGGGTCCTGAAAAATCATCTGCACGTCGCGGCGCACCGCTTTGCGCTCGTCGCGGCCGAGCCCCGACAGATTACGCCCGCCGATGGCGATGTCGCCGCTATAAGGCACCAGCCCGGCCAGTGCTTTGGCGGTGGTGGACTTGCCGCAGCCGGATTCGCCGACCAGCGCCAGCGTCTCGTTCGGCGCGATCGAAAAGCTGACGCCTTCGACGGCGTGGACGCGCCGGTCGACCCTGCCGAAGAAGCCGCCACGCAGGTCGAAGCGGACATGCAAATCATTGACATCGGCGACATTAGCCGGCTTTGCCGCTTCGGTGGCATCCTTGGATTCCTGACGGCCGGCACCGGTGCCGATGCGCGGCACGGCGGCCAGCAGTTCGCGCGTGTAGTCGGCCTGTGGCCTGGCGAAAATGTCGGTCGCCGCACCCTCTTCGACCATGCGGCCATGCCGCATGACGATGACGCGGTCCGCCATTTCGGCGACCACCCCCATGTCGTGGGTGATCAGGATGACGCTGGTGCCGTGCTCGCACTGCAAATCGCGTAGCAGTTCCAGCACCTCGCCTTGCACGGTGACGTCGAGCGCCGTCGTCGGTTCGTCGGCGATCAGCACGTCCGGTTCCAGCGCCAGCGCCATGGCGATCATCACGCGCTGGCGCATGCCGCCCGACAGTTCGTGCGGAAACTGCTTTAGCCGGCTTTCGGCTTCGGAGATGCGCACCGCCTTCAGCGCTTCGACGGCGCGCCGCTGCGCTTGCGCCTGGGAGAGGCCGGTATGCGCCTCGATGGATTCGGTCAGTTGCCGGCCGATCGACAGCACCGGGTTGAGCGAAGTCATCGGCTCCTGGAAGATCATCGCGATGCGGTCGCCGCGAATGCGCTGCATCTGCCGCTCGCTGAGCCCCGCCAGATCGGTCTCACCAAGCCGGATGGCGCCCGATGAGATCCGACCGGCAGGCTGCGGCAGCAGCTGCATGATCGCCAGCGCCGTCATCGATTTGCCGGAGCCGGACTCGCCGGCAATGCAAAGCGTCTCGCCGCGCTGAAGCCTGAAGGAAAGGTCGGACACCACCTCCCGCTCGCCGTCCTCGCCACGCACGGAGACGCACAGGCCGGCAATGTCCAGCACCGGCCGGGCTGCGATCGATCCGACCGGGGCGGCAGCCCCGGCCGGTTTATTGGCGGCACGTGCGTTCATTCGAATACGCAGCGCGGGAAGTAGAACGACACGACCCAGTTCGGCATGTCGACGACTTCCGATATGCGAAGATCGCCGCAGACCGAGGCAAGCATATAGGCCTCGACCGGGTCGAGCTTGTAGCGGCTGGCCAGCAGGTCAACCATCTGCGAGACAGCCTCTTTCGCCCCGGTCATCAGGTCCGGGCCGATGCCGGTCGTCACCTCATAGCCCTTGGCGTCGAGATGACGCGTCACCGGGCCAGGCGTGGTGAAGCGCGGCGTCTTCAGCCGCGCATCCTTCACCAGGTCGAGCTTCAGCACGACATCCATCGGGCTTTCGATCGCCGTGCCGCAGACCTCGCCATCACCTTGCGCAGCATGGGTGTCGCCGACCGAGAACAGCGCGCCCGCCACCTCCACCGGCAAATAGAGCGTTGTGCCGGCGGCGAGGTCGCGTATGTCGAGATTGCCGCCGACGCGCCTTGGCGGCACCACCGAGTGAAGGCCCTTCTCGGCCGGTGCATTGCCGATGGTGCCGGCAAAGGGTTTTAGCGGCACGCGCGCGTTTTTGCCGAACAACGCCGGCTCGAGCGAGGTGGCGTCGTATGTCCAGATGTTCAGCGCCGGCTCCTTGAAGTCGTCGGCGAGCAAGCCGAAGCCGGGGATGTTCGCCGTCCAGCCGAAGCCGGACGGTTTGAACATTTCGATCGTCACCTTCAGCGCGTCACCCGGCTCGGCCCCTTCGACGAAGATCGGCCCGGTCACCGGGTTGACCCTGGCGAAGTCGAGCTTGGCGATGTCGGCAGTCGTGCTGTCGGCCTGAAGTTGGCCGCCCCCGGCGTCCAGACACTGGAACTCGATGGTCGAGCCGGGCGCCACCCGCTCGGCCGGGGCAAAGGAATTGTCCCAGCCGAAATGGTGGTGGCGCCCGTGGATGGTGTAGTCGCAGTTATTGCACATCTTTTACGTACACATTGTCGTAGTTGATCGGGATATGGACCGGGTCGACATAGAGGTTGTCGGCGCCGCCCATGCGGGGCGACTTCATGGTGAAGCGCTGCTCGTTGAACACCGGCGCCCAGGGTGCATCCTCCATGATCTTGTCGTAGATCGAGCTCCACATCTTGTCGCGTTCCGCCGCCTTGGCCGGGTCGACTACGGAGTCGGCCTCCGCCGCCTTGGCGTCGAGATCCTTGTTGCAGTACCACGACCAGTTCCAGCCGCCGGGCACGGCGCCCGCGCAGCCGAGGATCGGTCCGTAGAAGTTCGACGGATCGGGGAAGTCGGCGATCCAGGCCATGCCGCCCGACCAGATCATCGGCGCGCCGGCCTTGTCGCCGCCTGCGGCAATGACGTTGGCCTGCGCCAGTGACTGGATGCTGGCCTTGATGCCGACCGCCGCCAAATCCTGCTGGATCGCCTGGGCGATGCGCGGGTTAGGATCGGTGTTCATCGCGAACAATTGCGTCTCGAAGCCGTCGGGATGGCCGGCTTCGGCAAGCAGCGCCTTGGCCTTGGCGACATCGTAGGCATAGCCCTTGAAGTCCTTGTCGTAGCCCGGCATCGACGGCGGCAGCGGCTGGTTGGCCGGCACGGCGCGGTTGTTGATCAGCTGGACGATGCGCTCCTTGTTGATCGCCATGTTGACCGCCTGCCGCACCTTCACATTGTCAAAGGGCGCCATGGTGGTGTTCATGGTGACATAGCCGGTGTGCAGCTGCCCGCCCACCACGACACGGGCCTTTTGCTCGGGATCGGCCATCACCTCCTGGAACTTGGCCGGCGGGATGCCGTCGCCGGGCACGTCGATCTCGCCCTTCTGCAGGCGCAGCAGCGCAACGATCGGCTCCTGGCCGATCTCGAAGGTGATCTTGTCGAGATGCGGCAGACCCTTGTGCCAGTAATCCGGATTGCGCTCGAACACGATGCGCTGGCCGAGCGTCCATTCGGCGAGCTTGAAAGCACCGGTACCGACCGGGTGCTTGCCGAAATCGGCGCCGTATTTCTCGACCTCTTCCTTCGGCACCACATGCGAGAAGTTGATCGCCATGACATGCAGGAAGGTGGCGTCGGGACGGGTCAGCTCGAACTTGACCGTGTAGGGGTCGACGACGGTGACGCCCGCCAGGCTCTCAGCCTTGCCGGCGGCGACGTCGTCATAGCCCTTGATCGAGCCGAAGAAGCCGGCGCCGGGGCTCTGCGTCTTCGGATTGGTGACGCGGTCAATCGAGTACTTGACGTCGTCGGCCGTCATCTCGCGGCCATTGTGGAACTTCACCCCGTGGCGCAGCTTGAAGGTGAAGGTCTTGCCGTCGGGCGAGATCTCGTAGCTTTCGGCGAGGTCGGGTTTCAGGTTGGTGGTGCCTGGCTCATAGTCCATCAGCCCGTCGAACAGGCTCTTGATCATCGACCAGTTCTGCCAGTCATAGCCGATCGCCGGATCGAGCGTGGCGACGTCGTCCTTGTAGGTGATGGTGATCGCGCCGCCCTGCTTGGCGTTCGGATCGACGGCGTCCTCGGCGCGTGCGCTTGCCATGCCGAGCATCAGCGCCAGCGCCGATGCCGCTACTGTGGGTGCCAAAAATCGCTTCATTGACGGTTCCCTTTCTCTGGTTGTTTTCTGGTTTTCATCTGAGCTTGATGCGCGGGTCGATGAACGGCGCGACGATGTCGGCCAAGAGATTGCCGAGCACGATGGCGAAGGCAGACACCAGCGTGACGCCCATGATGATCGGGATGTCGACGCGCTGGATGGCCTGCCAGGCGAGCTGGCCGATGCCGGGCCAGCCGAACACGCTTTCGACCACCACGATGCCGCCCATGAAGATGCCGATGTCGATGCCGATCATGGCAATGACCGGCAGGATGGCGTTGGGCAGCGCATGGCGAAAGATGATGGCACCGCGCGCCAGGCCCTTGGCGCGCGCGGTGCGCACATAGTCCTGGCGCAGCACGTCGATCATCGACGAGCGCATCATGCGCGCGTACCAGCCGGCGCCAAGGATGCCCATGGTCAGCGAAGGCAGCACCAGGTGGCGCCAGGTGCCGTAGCCGCCGATCGGAAACCAGCTCAGTCGCACGGCAAAAACATAGAGCAGCAAAAGGCCGACGACGAATTGCGGCGCCGAGACGCCGACGAAGGAGGCGACCATCAGCGTCTGGTCGGTGGCGGTGCCGCGCTTGACGGCGGCAATCAGGCCCATGCTCAGGCCGATCAGCAGCTCGCACAGGATAGCGCCAACCATCAAAAGCAACGTCGCTGGCAGGCGCGAGACGATCAGCTCGGCGACCTCGGAGCGCTGGATGTAGGAGCGGCCGAGATCGCCACTGAGCAGGCTCACCAGATAGTGCCAGTACTGGACGACGAAGGGCTGGTCGAGACCGAGTTGCTGGCGGATGTTCTCGACCGTCTGCGGCGTGGCGCTGCGGCCGGCGATCTGCCGCACCGGATCGGCCGGCAAGAGATAGAGCAGTGCAAAGGTGATCAGCGAGACGCCGAGCAGGATCAGCAGCGACTGGATGATGCGGCGGCCGAGATAGGCGATCATGCCCGGCCCCTTTGCGTCGGATCGAGGATGTCGCGCAGCGCGTCACCGATCAGGTTGAAGGCAAGCGCCAGCGCCAGGATCGCGGCACCCGGGAAAAACACCAGCCAGGGTGCGGCCTGGAAGTACGTCTGGTTCTCGAAGATGATATTGCCCCACGACGCCGTAGGCGGCTGCACGCCGATGCCGAGATAGCTGAGCGTCGCCTCGAGCAGCACGGTGGTCGAGATGCCGAGCGTGCCCCAGACGATGATGGTCGGCAAAAGATGCGGCAGGATATGGCGAAACAGGATGCGTGGCGCACTTGCGCCGATGGTGCGTTCGGCATCGATGAACTCGCGCTCGGCGAGCGAGCTGGTCTCGGTGTAAATGACGCGCGCGGTCTGCACCCAATTGACCAGCGCGATCACCATGGCGACGATCCACAGGCTCGGCTCGAACACCGCCGCCAGACAGATGGCGAGCAGTAGTGCCGGAAACGCCATCATCAAATCGGTGAACCGCATCAGCGCGCTACCGATCCAACCACGGAAATAGCCGGCGGTGACGCCGACCAGCGTACCGATCAGCAGTGCCACGCCATTGGCGACGATGCCGATGATCAGCGAAGTGCGCGCGCCAAACAGGATGCGGGTCAGCAGATCGCGGCCGAGCAGGTCGGTGCCCAGCCAGAATTTGGCATCGGGCGGCAGCGGCGCGCCTTCAAGCGTCAGCCCGTCGAACATCTGCTCGTTCGGATCGTAGCCGGTCAGCCACGGCGCCAGGATGGCCCCGGCGAGGACGATGGCGATGATGACCAAGCCGAGCACCGCCAGCGGTCGCTTGATCAGCCGCCGCCAAACGCCGGCGCGCGGCTTGACTGGCATGCGCCCGGCTGCCGGCAGGTCAGGCGCGGTGGGACTGGTCATCGCCACCCTCTTCTTCAGTCATCGCCACGATCCGCCGCGCCGCCTCTTCGAGGCTGATCTGCCAACTCATCGCCAGCGATCTCAGCTGCCCATAGGCGCGGTCGTCGTCGGCGCCCTTCGATAGCGCAGCCACCGCGCGCACGATGGTCTGGCGCTCGGCGACGCGCTGGCGCAGCGAGGCGATCTCGCCCGCCAGGTGCTTGCGCGCCTCAAAACTCTGCCGCGCGATCAGCAGCGCACTGTAGACGCCGGCATTGCCGACCGGCTTCAAGAGCTGGGCGTCGGCCTTGTGCGACAGTGCCCATTCGATGCGGCCCGGCGCCTCGGAGCCGATCAGCGCCACCAGCGGCATCGGTGCTTCGCCCGGTTTCCAGGGGAATTGCTCGTCGAAACCGAGATCGGCATCGAAGAAGACGAAATCGGCCGCCAGCACTTCGGGCGGCAATTCAGGCCAGCAATCGACCGTGTCGAGACCGATGGCCGACAATTGCCTGGTGATCGCCTGCACCGTCGGATGCGGACGATGCAGGATGAAGGCCCGCGCGCCGCCAAGATTGGGGATGCGTAGGATTCTCGTCACGACACCACCCTCAGGCGCGGACGGCCGAATGTCCTGGCGGGGTCGTAGCGCGACAGATATGGATCCGGCGCCACCTCGTCCTCGCGGCTGACGACCTCGAAGAACCCGTCCGCGATCCGCCCGATCATCACCGGCAGCGTCGCGTGCTGGGAGTGGGCGTCGATGGCGATCGGCCCGAGCCGGGTGGAGAAGCGCCGTTCGGCGAAGGCCTTGGAAAATTCCGCCGGACCGGCGTCGGGATCGTGCGAGAGCACGTCGGCCATCACCTGCACGGAGGCATAGGCGGAGGCCTCGAAGGACGAGGCGAATGCGGCCGGCCGCGGCGCGAAATATGGCCCGACCGACAAATGCCCCTTCCCGGTTTCGCCGATCGCCGGCAGCTCGCCCTCGGTGAGATTGCAGGAGATGACGGGGCAGGCTTCGGGGCTGAAGGCGGGATCCTCATCCGCCAGGTCGCGATAGGCCGCGAGGAAAGCGTAGGACGATGTGCCGATCAGATTGTTGAGGATGAAGTTCGGTCGCGTGGCCCGGATTTCCCCAATCAGACGCGACACGTCGGTCTCGCCGATGCGCAGATAGCGCTCGCCCAGAACCTTGCCGCCGGCATCGGCGATCAAATCGCGCGCCACGCGGTTCATCTCCCAGCCCCAGATATAGTTCGATCCGAGTAGGAAGCCGTTGGCGCCGAAGCGCGGCACGACATGTGCCATCAGCGGCACCAGGTGCTGGTTTGGGCAAGCATGCATATAGACCACATGCTCGTTGGCCTCGAACCCTTCATAGGGGCAGGCGTACCAGAGCATTCCGCCCGCTTTCTCCAGAACTGGGATCGTCTCCTTGCGGCTCCAGGAAGTGACGCAGCCGACGACATGGCGCGCGCTGCTGGTCTTGAAGATGTCCTCGCACAGTGTCGCATAGCGATCCGCATTGCTTTGCGGATCGCGCTCGACAGGCACCAGTTCGATGCCATGGCGGCGGTCGGCGTTGATGTCGGCGATGGCGCGCATCGCGCCCATCCGGCACGCGTCGGAGACGAGCTGATAGCTTCCCGACCGCGAGTAGAGGATGCCGATCTCGATACGCTGTTTCAAGCAAAGCCCCAAATGACAATGCCCCGCAGCCTCGACCCGGTGGGAGAGGCATACGAGGCATTCTTGCCGCCCGGCGACCAAGGCCGGTATTTTCGTGGATCAGCCTATTCCGTCCCGTCGGTCAGTCAAGCGCGAAAGTGATTGCATGGCGCGCCGGCTGGCTGGAGGGATTTCCAGCTAGTCGCGCAGGCTGAAAACGAAAGGCGCCGTGCGGGTGACGCGCGCACCGAGCTCCGCCGGCGGCGTGGGCACCGTGGCGCCCTTCAGCGCGCTGAGCGCCGCGCGGTCGAGATCGGCGTCGCCCGACGAGCGGGCAAGCCGAGCAGAGACCACTCTGCCGGACGCGTCGACGATGAAGGTCACGTTCGGGGTGCCTTCGGCCCGTCTGGATTTTGCCGCGCTCGGGTAGCGCGTGTGCCGCCGGATCCACGCCGCCAGGCTGGCATTCCACCGCGACGGGCTGACGCTCGACCGCGGCGCCCCATCGGACGACTTTGGCGCGGCGGCCTTGGCCGCAGCCTTGGCGTCGATGCTGGCAGTCGTCACCGTCTTGGGCGGTGCTGCCTTCTCCTTCTTCTTGCGCTGTTTCGGCTTTTCGACAGGCTTCTTTTCCGTCGTCTTCTTCGCTTCGACCGGCTTGTTCGCCTTGACTTCCGTCTGGATCGGCTTCGGCTGCGGCAGCGGGATGACCACGTCGGGCGCGACCGTCTCGACGATGTCGGGCACGACCTCTTCGAGTGGTGGCGGCTGCTCGCTCAGCGCTGCAACCGTCGGCTCCGCCGGCTCGGGCGCCGTGGCCTCTTCGGCTTCGACCGGCTGTTCGGCGACCGGCTCCGCATCTTCCACGACCGGCTCCGGTGTCGGCTCGGTCACCGGCTTCACCTCGGCGATGGTCTCCTCAACTGGATCGGCCTGGTCGGGCGTCACCACATCCGACATCGGCGTCTCTTCCTGAACGGCGGGTGCGATCACCATCGGCGACATTTCGATCGCCAGTGCCGGTGGCGGCCCGCCATCCGACATCTCGGTCAGGCTGAAATTCTGCACGGCATAGGCGACCGCCACATGCGCGACCAGAACCAGAGCTGCCGCGCCTGCCCACAGGCCAGCCGTGCGCACGCTGAAGCGCGGCGGATCGATCCTGGGCAGGGCGGCGGCTTCAGTCATTGGGCTGGGCTGCCGTTTGGCGCCGGCGCCGGACTTCCGCTCGTGGCCGGCGCGGTGGCATCGGCGGCGGGCAATGTCTCCAGCCCGACCAGCGCGATCTTGAGATAGCCGGCGCCGCGCAGAAGGTTCATCACCTCCATCAGATCGCCATAGCCGACCGTCTTGTCGGCGCGCAGAAAGATGCGCGTCTGCTTGTCGCCCTTGGTCCTGCCGTCGAGCACGGCGGCTAAGGTGGGGCGCGGCACGCTGTCATTGCCGATCGCCAGGGTGAGATCGCTTTTCAGCGTCAGGAAGATTGGCGTCTCGGGCCGCGGCGCCGGCGTCGCGGTCGAGCCGGGCAGGTCGACATTGACATCGACCGTCGCCAGCGGTGCCGCGACCATGAAGATGATCAGCAGCACCAGGATGACGTCGATGAACGGCGTGACGTTGATCTCGTGGCTTTCCTCGAGATCGTCGCTTGCCGTTTCGCGAATTCTAGCCGCCATGGCTGCTTACTCCGCTGCCATGGCACTTGCCGGCGGCACGGTGCGGAAATCGAGGTCGCGGCTGACCAGCCGCTTGACGCCAGCCGAGGCATCGGCAAGGATCTGCCGGTAGCCGGCTATGGATCGCGCAAAGACGTTGTAGATGACCACCGCCGGGATTGCCGCCACCAGGCCCATGGCGGTGGCGAGCAGCGCCTCGGCGATGCCGGGCGCCACGACCGCCAGATTGGTGGTCTGCGCCTGCGAGATGCCGATGAAGGCGTTCATGATGCCCCAGACTGTGCCGAACAGGCCGACAAAAGGCGCGGTCGAGCCGATCGTCGCCAGCAGGCCGGTTCCGCGCGACATGCGCCGCGCCGCGGCCGCCTCGATACGCGCCAGGCGGGACGTGACGCGCTCCTTCAGGCCCTCGCCCGAGACGTGATTGAGCGCGCCGGCCGAAAGCGCCGCCTCTTCCTCGGCTGCGCGCACCAGAAGGGCGCCGGGGCCGTTGTTGTGGCCGAGCGCACGCCCGGCCTGCATCAGCGTCGCGGCATTGCCGATGGCGTTGGCCGCGCGGCGCGCGCGCAGCTTGCCGCCAAAAATCTCCAGCGACTTGGCCAGCCAGATCGTCCAGGTGACAAAAGACGCGAAGGCAAGCCCGATCATCACCGCTTTGACGATGATGTCGGCGGCCATGAACATGCCCCAGGGCGACAGGTCGTGTGGCAGCGTCAGCGAGATCACCGTCGACGGCTCTGCTCCTGCCGCTGGCGGTGCCGGCTGAACGCCTGGCTGCGGCTCCGCCGGCGCGGCTGCGGCCGGCGCATTTGCGGCGGGCGCGGAGGGCGCTTGTGCCGCCGGGGCCTGGGTTACCGGGGCCTGTACTGCCGGAGCCGGCGTTGCCGGCTGTTCCTGCGCCACGACTGCGCCGGTCGACAGGACGACCGATGCGGCCAGCGCCGCCAACAAACCAGTTCTGGACACGCTTCGTCCTCGCTTTGTCATTGCACGTAACCGATCGGCTGGCCGGTGACGGGATGCGCAAACACCCCCATCTCGACGCCGAAAATACCCTTGAGCACGTCGCCCTGCATGATCTCGCCGGGCGTGCCGCGGGTCAGCAGCCGGCCGTCCTTCAGCGCGATCAGCTCGTCGCAGTAGCGCGCCGCCATGCTGGGATCGTGCAGCACGACGACGACGCAAAGGTCGCGTTTGCGGCTGAGATCCTTGACGAGGCGCAGCACTTCGACCTGATGCGCGATGTCGAGCGCCGAGATCGGCTCGTCGAGCAGCATGACGCCGGCATTCTGCGCCACCAGCATGGCGAGCCAGGCGCGCTGGCGCTCGCCGCCGGACAGTTCGTCCACCAACCGGTCGGCGAAACCGGCCATGTCGGTCAGCGCCAGCGCCTCCTCGACATGCCTTTTGTCCTCATGGCCGAAGCGGCCGAGCGCGCCATGCCAGGGATAGCGCCCGAGCGTCGCCAGTTCGCGCACGGTGAGGCCGGTCGCCGCCGGCGTCGTCTGCGGCAGGTAGGCCAGCGCACGCGCCAATTCGCGCGCGCCCCATCCGGCCAGCGGCCGCTCGGCGAAGCTGATCGCGCCGGCACTTGCCGGCTGCTGGCGCGCCAGAAGCTTGATGAGCGTCGACTTGCCCGACCCATTGTGGCCGATCAGTCCGTAGACGCGCGAACGCTCGAGTTCGAGCGAGACCGGGCCGAGCAGGGTCCGCTCGCCGACGGCGAAACGCACCGCTTCGATACGGAAGGCAGTTTGAACTCCAGCCACGCTTTCGGCCTTTCTGCAACTCCGGCTTGCGCAGGTCCCAGCATCCGGTTCCCGGCAACCATTGCCTATGAAACATGAGTTTACTAGTCAACTCTGAAGATGACTTTTTGAATCAACAAAAATGTCGTGACGCACGGGCGGCACGTCGAAATCGGGCAAGTTCCGGGGGTTGGCGCGGCTGTTTCTGCTCGTGGAACATTTCGGGGCGGACGAAGCCTGCCTGCGGCGGCCATATCGCTGGTTGCGCTCTTCGGCGGCGGTCGGGCTTTCGCGCAGGAGGCGACCAATCTCGACCCGATCCAGGTGCAGGAACGCGTCGACAACGCCTTCGGGCCGGTCGACGGTTATGTCGCCAAACAAGGCTCGACCGGCACCAAGACCGACACGCCGCTGATTGAGACGCCGCAGTCGATATCGGTCATCACCAAGGACCAGATGGAAGCCCAAGCCGTCAACAGCCTGAACGATGCGCTGCGCTACATCCCCGGCGCCACCGGCAATCTCTACGGCGCCGACAATCGCGGTCTCGGTCTGCAGCTGCGCGGCATCTACCGGCGCCTGCATGACGCCCAGCACCTGGCATCGGCGACTGAGAGGGTGGACGGCGGCGCCTTCCCCGACCACGATGATGGGCAGCAAGCGTGAGGCAAGCGGCACATGATCAAGGCGACACCGTTCGATTTCCCCTATGACGGCAGGCTGGTGCCGGAAAACACCGCCCTCATCGTCATCGACCTGCAACAGGATTTCCTGTCGACGACTGGCTATTTTGCCAAACAGGGCTACGACCCGGCTCCACTGCGCGCCATCTTGCCGACGGTTAGCCGGCTGATCGCGGCAGCACGCGCGGCCGGCCTCAGGATCATCCACACCAGGCAAGGCTATCGGGCCGACATGGCCGACATGACGCCGTACGAAAAATGGCGCCGCAAGCGCGCCGGCCTCGACGGCACCGACATCCTGCTGCGATCCGGTTCCGGCTTCCAGATCGTGCCAGAGATCGACATCGCACCTCAGGACATCATCGTCGACAAGACCTGCAACGGCGCCTTCACCTATACAGATTTGGAACTTGTCCTGCGCTCGCAGGGCATCACGCATCTCTTGTTTTCGGGATGCACGACCGATGTCTGCGTGCACACAACGCTGCGCGAGGCCTGCGATCGGAATTTCCAGTGCCTGACGATTTCGGACGCCTGCGCCAGCGGCGACAGATACGCGCATGAGGCAGCGCTGCACATGATCACGGTCGAGGACGGCGTCTTTGGGGCGCTGGCGGATTCAAGTGCTGTGCTGGCGGCGCTGTCGCGGCTGTCTGGGAAGGCGAGAGAATGAAAACGGTAGCGATCCTTCACACGCCTCTGGTGAAGGATCGCTACAGAAGGGCTCTCTTCTGCACAGCTCAGCCCGCCGCGCGAACTTCCGGAACAGCGCGCGATACAAACGCCTCCGGCTGCGGCATCTCGGCCTCGCGGCGCGCCAGCGTGTTACTGAGCAGCGTCGCCGTTTCGCGGCCGACCGTGGCGATCTCGCGTGGCCGGTCGATGCCGGCGATCATGAACTCATTTACACCCAGGGCCGCATAG
Organism: Mesorhizobium sp. IMUNJ 23033; assembly: GCF_044778005.1. Classification (NCBI taxonomy): domain Bacteria; kingdom Pseudomonadati; phylum Pseudomonadota; class Alphaproteobacteria; order Hyphomicrobiales; family Phyllobacteriaceae; genus Mesorhizobium; species Mesorhizobium sp. IMUNJ 23033. The sequence continues at coordinate 89,352 of NZ_JBJACT010000010.1, read as the reverse complement.
GGCAGCAGCGAAAGCGCGATCTGCCCCGGCGGACCTGAAACCTCGATCGCCTTGTGATCGGTGGCGGCGGCCTTGCCTTCGGAACGAATCCGAACCGGCAGCGCGAACCGCACCTTGCCGGCGCGCCCGTGTTCGGCAGCAGCACTGCGCACGCGCTGCATCAGCAGCCTAACCTCGTCCAGCGAGCCGGCGGCCAATTCGAAGACATCCGCATGCCGCCCGGCAACCTTGAGCGCGGTTCCGGACTGTCCGCCCATGCGGATGGTCACGCAGTGCGGCCCCTTGCGCGGGACGTAGCCGCCTTTGACGCTGTAGAAGGCGCCTTCATGGTCGAAAGGCCTGTCGTTCGACCACAGCCGCTTCAGCAAGACCAGATATTCGTCAATGCGTTGCCAGACCACAGTGTGGCCGACCGGACGCGCCTCGGCATCGTCGTCGCTGAGCGGCTCACTGAGCATCCTGAGCGACAGCCGGCCGCCGCTTTTGACATCCAGCGCCGCCAGTTGCCGCGCCGCCACCGTCGGCTCGATGACGCCGGCCCAATGTGTCAGCACCACTTCGAGCGACGAGGTGCGGTCCAGCGTCTGGGCGGCAATGTCCATATTGGTCAAAAGGCCGGCCTGATCGTCGACGACGATCTTCCTGAAGCCGGCATCCTCGACCAGCGAGAGCTTGTTCGCGGTCTCGACGAAATCATAGAAAAAACTGGCGTCCTGCGTTTTACCGGGAACATGCGTGAACTCGATCGGCATTGCCATCTCCTCCATCACGTTGGGAATAGCTGATGCGGCGAATCCGAAATCCATCACCCGGGCGCACGAAAGCGCACCGCGATCAGGTTTTTCAAACTCGGATTGAAGGCGGTAGGCCGCCACCCCTAACTCAGGGAATAAGGCCGAGAACGACTGCCCCGGTGAACACGAACGCAAGAGCGAAAACGAGATAGGCGAAGGCGCCCGCATAGGCCGGGCGAAAGGCCTGGCCATTGACCAGCCTCTGGCCGTTGCGATCAGTCTGAGCGTTCTGGATATAGGACATATCGACCTCCGTCTCGCCGGTTAATCTATAAAATCAGTAGACTTTGTCGAGTGCTATTTTTTGGCGATTGTTGGAACGATTTTCTCCAATCGACGGGAAAATTGGTTCCGCTTTGCTGAGAGCCGCGTCATCGCGATTGATCGGCCCGAAGCGGCGGCATGCGCTTCTGACCTCGAACGGCCTATGCCCTCGCCTTTCTGTCCTGTTTCAGGCATTGGCCACCCGGTGCTTGAAGGATAGCATCATCGCAGACGGCAAAGTGAAACGACCAAACCGGGGCATGGGAGAAAAAGCATGGGCGAAAGACTGGCGGGCAAGGTCGCCATCGTTTCAGGCGGCGCGACGGGAATGGGCGGGGCGGCCTCGGAGCTGTTCGCGGCGGAAGGCGCCAAGGTGGCGATCATCGACCGCAACGGCGAAGCGGCAGCCGCCACCGCCGCCGCGATCCGGGCGCGTGGCCATGTCGCCGAGCATTTCGTCGCCGATGTTTCCGACGAAGCGCAGGTCGAGGCCGCGGTGAAGGGCGCTGGCGAAAAACTCGGCCCGGTCACCGTGCTGTTCAACCATGCCGGCACCATCGTGATAAAGCCCTTCCTGGAGACGACAGTTCAGGAATGGGATTGGCTGCATGCCGTCAATGTGCGCTCGATGTTCCTGATGACGCGCGCCGTGCTGCCCGGCATGATATCAGCCGGCGGCGGCTCGATCGTCTGCACCTCGTCGATCTCGGCGGTAGCGGCGACGCCGATGGAAGTGCTCTACGACACCACCAAGGGCGCCTGCCACATGTTCGCGCGTGCGATTGCCGTCGAATTCCGCGACCGCAACATCCGCTGCAACGCGGTCTGCCCAGGCTTCATCCGGACACCGCACGGGATGCGCGAGGTCGCCGATCTGGGAAAACTCGGCGTCGATGTTTCCGATGCGGCACTCGCCGCGCAGCAGGGCCGCATCGGCGAGCCGGAAGAGGTGGCGAAGGCCGCGCTGTATCTGGCCAGCGACGAGTCGAGCTTCGTCACCGGCGCGCATCTGTTCGTCGACAACGGCTTTACCGCGATGTGAGAAGCGGAGCGCTGGCAGCCGCTCGGGCTGTCAGCGCTCCTCGCGTCGAAACGGCTTGAGCAGCGCTGAAGGCGCCACTGCATTGCGCGACATCACCGCCATGGCGACGATGGTGAAGATGAAGGGCAGCATCAGGAACGCTTCATAGGGGATATGGCCGAGCCCGCTCGCCTGCATGCGCAGTTGCAAGGCGTCGACGAAGGCGAACAGCAGCGCGGCGCCCGCCGAGCGCCACGGGTCCCAGCGGCCGAACACCACCAGCGCGATCGCCACCCAGCCGCGCCCGGAGACGACGCCGAAGGTGAAGGCGTTGAACTGCGCCATCGACAGGAAGGCCCCGGCCAGGCCCATCAAGGCGCCGCCGAGAATGACGGCCTGGAAACGCGTGGCAATGACGCCGACGCCGGCAGAATCGGCAGCGCGCGGATTTTCGCCGACCATGCGCACCGACAGGCCCCAGGGCGTGCGGTAAAGCACGAAGGCGGCAAGCGGGATGGCGATGATCGCCATGTAGACCAGCGAGAACTGGTTGAACACCGCCGGTCCGAGCACCGGGATGTCCGAGAGAACCGGGATTGGCAGCGTCTGAAAACCCTTGATGTTCGGCGGCACCGATTGCTGGCCGAAGATCAACCGATAAAGGAAATAGGCTAGCCCTGAACAGAACAGCGTCACGCCGATGCCGCAGACATGCTGGCTGAGGCCGAGCGCCACCGTAAACAGCGCATGCAGCGCCCCCATCAGCATGCCTGTCAGCACCGCGACCAGCACGCCCAGCCACAAGCTGCCGCTCAGGCTGGTGGCGGTGAAGCCGGTCATCGCCGATAGCAGCATGATGCCTTCGATACCGAGATTGAGCACGCCGGCCCGCTCGGAGAACATTTCGCCGAGCGTCGCAAAGGCCAGCGGCGTAGCGATGCGGATAATCGCGCCGAGGAAGCCGACCTGAAAGATCTGTTCGAACACCGCGCTCATCGCGCAGCTCCGACGCGGCGGAGGCGATAGGCGGTGAACAGCAGCGCCACCAACATGGCAAGCAGCGCCGTGCCCTGGATGACATCACTGAGGAAAGCCGGCACGCCGGTCGCCCGCGACATCGCCTCGGCGCCGGTCATGACGGCGGCAAGGAAGATCGCCGCCGGCACCACGCCGAGCGGATTGAGTCTCGCCAGCATGGCGACGACGATGCCGGAATAGCCGTAGCCCGGCGAGATGTCGCTCATCACCTGGAAATGCACGCCGCCGACCTCGCCGACCCCGGCCAGCCCGGCCAGCGCACCGGAGAGCAGCGCGGTCGAGATCAGCACGCGTTCGACATGGATGCCGCCATAGCGCGCCGCCTCGGGGTTTTCGCCGGTGACCCGGATCCGGAAGCCGAGCGTCGTGCGCACGATCAGGAACCAGATCAAGGGTGCCGCGACCAGCGCCGCCACCACGCCGAGATGCAGCCGCGTGCCTTCGAGCAGCACCGGGAAGTTCGCCGAATCCTCGATCGGCGGCGAGATCGGATAGCCGCTGAAACTGTCCTTCCACGGCCCCTCGATCAGCGCCATCAGGGCGTAGAAGATGACCGAGTTGAGCAGCAGCGAGCTGACCACGTCGTCGACCTTGAATTTCACCCTGAGCGTCGCCGGCACCAGCGCCACCGCGGCACCAGCGGCAGCACCCGCCAGCGCCATCAAGAGCATGGCGAGCGGCCCCGGCATAGGGATGGCGCCGACGGCGCAGCTAGCCACCGCACCCGCCAGCAACTGCCCCTCGGCGCCAATGTTCCAGAATTTTGCGCGGAAGGCGATCGCCACGGCAAGTCCGGTGAAGATCATCGGTGTTGCCCGAACCAGCGTTTCGGTGATGGCGTAGCTGTCGCCGAGCGAGGCCGAAAACATCACGCCATAGGCTTCGACGACGCCGGCGCCGGCCAGCGCAATGAGGCCGCTGCACAGGATGAGTGTCGCCCCGATCGCCAGCAGCGGCAGGGCCAGATTGAACCAGGCGGGCGTCGAGGTGCGGGCTTCGAGGCGAAACATCAGGCCGCCTCCTCTGCCTGCCCGGCCCCGGTCATCAGCAGGCCGAGCCGCGCCACGGTGGCGTCCGCACTGTCCAGCGTGCCGGCGATGCGGCCCTCATACATCACCGCGATGCGGTCGCAGAGCATCAGCAGTTCCTCGAGATCCTCGCCGATGACGATGATGCCGCAGCCCTTGGCCCGCATGTCCAAGAACTTTTCGTGGATGAAACGGGCGGCACCTATGTCGAGGCCGCGTGTCGGCTGCGACACGATCAGCACTTTTGGGTCGAAGGCAAGCTCGCGCGCCAACAGCGCCTTCTGCAGATTGCCGCCGGACAGCGCCCTGGCACGCGTCATCGGCCCGGGGCAACGAATGTCATACACTTTGATCTGTTCCTCAGTGAAGGCGCGGATCGCATCGGGCTTGAGCAGCCCCTTGCGGCTGAAGGCTTCGGTGCCGATGCGCGGCAGCACCATGGAATCGGCGAGCGGCAGATTGGTGACCAGCCCGGTCGTCATGCGGTCCTCCGGGATGCGCCCGAGACCGAGCGTCTGCACCTCGCGCGGCGAGAACCGCGACACTGCTTTGCCGGCTATCGTCATCTGGCCGGCGTCCGGTATGAGCACGCCTGAGATCACATCGGCCAGCGCCCGCTGGCCGTTGCCGGAGACGCCGGCAATGCCGAGGATCTCGCCGGCACGGACCGCGAGCGAGACGCCGCGCAGCACCGTACCTGAATGACCTGACGTCGAAATGCCGTCGAGGGTGAGCACCGCCGCACCCGGTGTCGACGGCCCCCTGGCCGGCGGCACGATCTCGTGGCCGCACATCAGTTGCGCCATCTCGGATGAAGTGGTCGTGGCCGGCGTATCGACACGCCCCGCGACACGGCCATGCCGCAGCACCACGCAGCGATGCGTCAGCGCCCGCACCTCGTTGAGCTTGTGCGAGATGAAGATGATGCCGAGTCCTTGCGCGGCCATCGAACGCAGCGCCGCAAACAGCCCGTCGACCTCCGTCGGCGCCAGCACCGCTGTCGGCTCGTCGAGGATCAAGAGCCGCGCGCCGCGAAACAGCGCTTTGACGATTTCCAGCCGCTGCTGTTCGCCGACCGACAAAGCCGACACCGGGAGGTCGGGATCGAGCGTCAGCCCGTGCTGCCGGCCGATTTCGTTGAGCCGCGCCAGTCCGCCGGCGCGATCGATCCGGCCGGACTTGCCGGGAATGCCGATCAACAGGTTTTCCAGCACCGACAGCCGCGGCGCGAGGTGAAAATGCTGGTGCACCATGCCGATGCCGGCGGCGAGCGCATCGGCCGAGCTGTTGATCCGCACCGGCTGGCCCTGGATAAGAATCTCGCCGGCGTCGGGCGCATAGGCGCCGAACAGCACGTTCATCAGTGTCGTCTTGCCGGCACCGTTCTCGCCCAGCAAGCCGAGGATTTCGCCCGGCGCCACACTGAGATCCACGGCCTCGTTCGCCTTGACGGCGCCGAAGCTCTTGGTGATGCCGCGCATTTCGATGAGAGGGGCGGGCAAGGGCAACTCCGATCGGAACTGGCTTTATGATTCAGCTTTGACTGGATGGGAATGCGCTGCACCCCCTCTGTCCTGCCGGCCATCTCCCCCTCAAGGGGGGGAGATCGGATGTCACGTCGGCTTTCGCTAACCGTTCGCCATCAAGGTAGCGCCGCCGACGAAGCTGCCAATCTCCCCCCTCGAGGGGGAGATGTCCGGCAGGACAGAAGGGCGGGCAGGCATCCACCCCCAAAAAGCAGAACCTCAATCCGAAACCGGCGTGTTCTCGTCCACGTCGACGCGGAAATTGCCTTCGAGGATTTCGGTCTTCTTCTTTTCGACCAGATCCTTGACCTCCGCCGGCAACGTCTTGTCGAATTTGTGGTATGGCGCCAAAGAGGAACCGCCCTTGGCCATGCGCGAGAAATCACCATAGTCCTGCGCGGTGAAGACGCCGGCCTTGACCAGTTTGATCGCCTGTTCGACGGTCGGATACATGTTCCAGACCGGCCCGGTGATCACCGTGTCGGGGCCGAGGCTCGACTGGTCGGACATGTTGGAGATGGCGAGGATCTTCTTCTCCACCGCCGCTTCGATGACGCCGAAGCGCTCGGCATAGATCACGTCGACGCCGGCATCGATCTGGGCGATCGCGGCTTCCTTCGCCTTCGGCGGATCGAAGAAGGAACCGATGAAGGCAACCTTCTTCTTGATGTTCGGATTGACCTCCCTGGCGCCGGCAAAGAAGGCGTTGACCAGCCGGTTCACTTCCGGAATGCCCATCGCCGCCACGGCGCCGATCGTGCCCGATTTCGACATCTTGCCGGCGATCAGGCCGGAGAGATAGGCCGGCTCATGGATCCAGTTGTCGAAGACGCCGAAATTGGGTTCCGCCGGCCCGGCGCCCGAGCCGAACAGCCAGGCGGTCTTCGGAAACTGCTTGGCGGTACGGCGCGATTCACGCTCGGCGGCGAAGGCATCGCCCAGCACCAGCTGGTAGCCGCCTTGCGCATATTCGCGCATGACGCGGCTGAAGTCGGCGGTCTGCACCTTTTCCGACCATTTGTACTCGATGCCGAGCTCTTTCTCGGCCTTCTGCAAGGCGACGTGGATCTGGTTGTCCCACGGCTCCTCGATCGGCGTGGCGAAGATCGCCGCCACCTTCAGTTTGTCCTTGGCGAAGGCATTGCCCGGCAGCATGGCGGCAGCCAGGCCAAGTGCGCCCAGTTCCAGCACGTTGCGTCGCGATAAACCCTCGCGTTTCGATTGGATTTTGCAGTTGTCGTTTTTCATGGAAATGCCCCTCTGGTTGACAGCCGTGTCGAGCCGGCTGTTCTCAGGAATGTCCGACAGGGAACTATGGAACGGCGCCTGAGTTTTGTCCACGTGGTCAAATTTGGCTTTTATGATGTTGAACTTGAGAAGCGTTGGTGGGACAGCGCCCCCCTCTGTCCTACCGGACATCTCCCCCACGAGGGGGGAGATCGGATGTCGCCAATGCTCTCGCCAATCTCCAACGTCACAAAAAGCGGCGCCATCGGCGAAGCTGCCAATCTCCCCACTTGTGGGGGAGATGTCCGGCAGGACAGAGGGGGGCGCGAAGGAACGCCAGCGCTCGTTCTGGATGGCTCGCTATCGGCCGACTGCACTTTCCCACGAACCGGTCTCGGCCATGCGCCTGAGCAGGCGCCCCGGCTTGAAGACATCCTTGCCGGTCCGCTCGTGCCAATGGTCGAGGCGCTCGACGATCTTGTCGCCCCCTTCGAGCCCGGCCCAGAACATCGGCCCGCCCTTGCCGACCGGAAAGCCGTAGCCGTTGACCCAGACGACATCGATGTCGGACGCGCGGGCCGCGATCTTTTCCTCGAGGATCTTGGCGCCTTCGTTGACCAGCGGATAGAGCGTGCGTTCGATGATCTCGTCTGCGTCGATCGCGCGCGCCGCGATGCCTTTTTCGGCCGCCTTGGCGCGGATCAGCGCTTCAACCTCCAGGTCGGGAACCGGCGTGCGAGAACCGTTCTCATAGCGATAGAAACCGCTGCCGGTCTTCTGGCCGAAACGCCCCTGTTCGCACAGCGCATCGGCGATCACGGCCGTCAGCCCGCGCGCCTTGCGGTTGCGCCAGCCAATGTCGAGGCCGGCGAGATCGCCCATCTGGAACGGCCCCATCGGCCAGCCGAAATCGGTGAACACACGGTCGATCTGGCTGGGCGTCGCACCTTCCAGCAGCAGCGCCTCGGACTCCGCACCGCGCGCGGCCAGCATGCGGTTGCCGACGAAACCATGGCAGACGCCGACGACCACAGGCACCTTGCCGATCCGCCGCGCCAGTTCGACGACGGTCGCCAGCACGTCCGGCGCGGTCCTTTCGGCGCGCACGATTTCCAAGAGCTTCATGACATTGGCCGGCGAAAAGAAATGCAGGCCGACGACATCCTGCGGCCGCGACGTCGCGGCGGCGATGGCGTTGACGTCGAGATAGGAGGTGTTGGTGGCTAGGATCGCGCCGGCCCTGGCCACCGCGTCGAGCTTGCCGAACACCTCCTGCTTGACCGCCATCTCCTCGAACACCGCCTCGACGATCAGGTCGCAATCGGCAAGGTCGGCATAGTCGGTGCTGCCTTTGAACAGGTCGAGCCGCTGCTGCCTGGCCTCTTCACTGAGCGAGCCACGCGAAACGGAAACGGCATAGTTCTTGTCGATGGTCGCCAGCCCACGATCCAGCGCCTTGCGGCTGGTTTCCAGCAAGGTCACGGGAAAACCGCCATTGGCGAACGCCATGGCGATGCCGCCGCCCATCGTGCCGGCGCCGATGACGCCGACCTGGGCGATCTTGCGCCAAAAAGCATCCTTGCCGGAACCCTTTGCCGCCTCACGCTCAGCAAAGAACAGATGCCGCTGCGCGCGCGATTGATCACCGGCAACGAGTTTCAGGAACAGTTCGCGCTCCGCCGCCAGCGCTTCGTCGAAGGACAGCGAAATCGCGTTGCGGACCGCCTGCGCGCAGGCGATCGGGGCTTCGAGGCCCCGCGCCTTCTTGGCCAACTCCGTCGCCTGCCTGTCGAAGGCGGCGAGATCGGTCTTTCCCAGACGATCGTTGCGGTTACGCACGGGCAGGAATGGCCCGCCTTTGACGACCATTTCGCTGGCGAAACGAACTGTTTGCGCAAGAAGATCGCCATCGAACACCGCATCGACCAGGCCCGCCTCAAGCGCTTCGGCAGCACCGATCGGCGCCCCCGAGACGATCATGCCGAGCGCCTTCTCCGCGCCGACGAGGCGCGGCAGCCGTGCCGTGCCGCCGCCACCCGGCAGCAAGCCGAGTTTTACTTCCGGCAGGCCGAGTTTCGCATTGCTGTCGGCGACGCGGAAATGGCAACCGAGCGCCAGTTCCAGCCCGCCGCCAAGCGCGGTGCCGTGAATGGCGGCGACCGTCGGCTTGGCGATGGTCTCCAGCAGCGCGATGACGGCGCGCAGCTCCGGCTGCTGCACCGGCTTGCCGAATTCGGTGATGTCGGCGCCGGCAACAAAAGTCCGCCCGGCACAGGCAATCACGATGGCCGCGACGGTAGGATCGTCGCGCAGTGCGGCCAGCGCCTGGTGAAGAGGCTCGCGCACGTGGAAGCTCATGGCGTTGACCGGCGGATTGTCGATGGTGACGACCGCGACATCGCCGTCCCTTGCAACGCTGACGAAATCGGACAAGACGAACCTCCAGCAAGTGCGAACCGCGCCCGCGGGGTTTACAGGGCCGATATCCGGATGGGAACCGGATTTCCGGCAGGGCCGGTATTCTCCCGGCGCTGGATCAGTGGGAGCCGCCTGTCCTCAGCGCAGTGCCTTCTGCCCGCCCGCGACTGTAATCACCCCGACGATGATCAGCCCGGTCAGCAGCAGACGCACGCCGGCGCTGACGCCGAATGTGTTGAGCATGGTGAGCAGCAGCACCAGGAACAGCGCCGCGCCCCACACGCCCGGCACATTGGCCTTGCCGCCGGCCACCGACGTACCACCGATGACGACGACGGCGATCGAGGCCAAAAGGTACTCGTTGCCGATGTCGACATTGGCGCCGCGGAAGTAGCCGGCGAGCAGTGCGCCGTCGAGGCCGCCGAGCATGCCCGACAGCGTATAGGTGAGGAAGCGGACGCGCCCGACATTGACGCCGGCCAGCCAGGCGGCCCGGATGTTCTGGCCGATCGCCAGCACCGAGCGGCCATAGATCATGCGTTGCAGCGCAATCGCTGCACCTATGGTGAACAGCACCGTGAGGATCGCCAGCACCGGGATGCCTAGGACCTGCCAGTTGGTGAAATCGGCGAAACCCGGCGGTGGCTTGATCTGCAGCCCGCGCCCATAGCTGATGTCGATCGACTGGATGATGAAGCTGGCCGACAGCGTGGCGATGATCGGCGGAATGCGCAGCGCCCAGATCAGGAGATAGTTGGCGGCGCCGACCGCCATGCCGCAGGCGAGCGCCGCCAGCAGCCCGACGACGATCATCGCATCATTGCCGTCCATCACCTTCATGGCCACCGCGCTGGCGAGGCCGATATTGGCCGGCAGCGACAGGTCGACATTGCCCGGCCCGAGCGTGATGACGAACATCTGGCCGACGCCGACGATGACGGTGAAGACGGCGAGCGAGAGTGCGGCCGTGATCATGCCGCCGCCGCCATAACCGCCGGTGAAGGCGACCGTCGCCAGCCACACCAGAGCCGCGCCAATGAAGGACCATATCCAGGGCTTTGCGATGAGCGTCTGCAACGAGGCCATCGTCACCTCTCCCTGCGGCTGATCAGCACGCGGGCCGCAAGCACGATGATGAGGATGGCGCCATTGGCGGCCACCTGCCAGTCGGGCGGGATGTGCATGAAGGTGAGCAGCGGCGAGGCGGCGAGCGCCAGCGTCAGCGCGCCGAGCACCGCGCCGATCGGCGACACCCGGCCGCCAACGAATTCGCCGCCGCCGAGGATGACGCCGGCGATCGCAAGCAGCGTATAGCCGTTGCCGATATTGGCATCGGCCGATGTTGTGATGCCGATCAGCACCATGCCGGAGAGCACGCCGAACAGGCCGGTCAGCGCGAACAGCACGGTCTTGGTCTTGAGCAGCGACCATCCGGCGCGCTTGAGTGCTGCCGCGTTGCCGCCCGAGCCACGCAGGATGACGCCGTAGGAGGTGCGCATCAGGCCGAAATGCACGACCGCCGCGATCAGCAGCGCGGCGATGATCGGGAAGGGGATGAAAGGCGGCTTGAACGCCATCAGCGACAGCAGCCAATCGGGCGCCTTGCCGCCGGGCTTCGGCAGGATGAGGATGGCAAGCCCCTGCCAGACGAAGCTCATGCCGAGCGTCACCACGATCGACGGCAGATTGCGCAGATGGATCAGTGCGCCGAGCAGCGCGTAGACGCCGATCGAGCCGGCAAGCACTGCGATTCCGAGCAATGGCGCATCCTTCAGCCATGTCGCAGTGACGCAGCCGACGAAGCCGACAAAAGTGCCGATCGACAGATCCAGCTCGTTGCCGGCGATGACGAACATCTGCGCGATCGTCGCCAGGGCGATCGGGATCGCCAGGTTCAGCATCAGGCTGAAGCCGAAATAGCTGATGGCGCGCGGGTTGAGCCAGGCGATGGCCAAAAGCACAAGCGCCAGCGACAGCGCCGGCAAAAGGCTGCGCAGCATGCGCGCCCGCGCCGCCGCGTTGCGCGTCGAAGCGCCCTTGAGCTGGTTTTCGATGGCCGCCGCTGTCATCTCAGGCCGCATCGCCGAACGAAGACTGGATGATCTTTTCCTCCGTCAGCTCGTCGCGCCTCAGATTGGCGACGATCCGGCCGTTCTTGAACACATAGACATGGTCGCAATTGTCGAGCTCTTCGGTTTCGGTTGTGTACCAGAGGAAGGTGCGGCCGCGCCTAGCCTCTTCGCGCACGAGGTCGTAGACTTCGAGCTTGGTGCCGATGTCGACGCCGCGCATCGGATCGTCCATGAGCACGATTCTTGCATCGGAGCCCAGAGCCCGCGCGAACAGAGCCTTCTGCTGGTTGCCGCCGGACAGCGAGAAGATGTTGTTGCTCATGTCAGGGGTGCGGATGCCGATCTTCTTTTGCCAGAAATCGGCGAGCTCCGCCTCGCGCTGCGGCGAGATCAAGAACCCGCTGCGCAGCCGCGCCAGCGATCGGATGCCGATGTTTTCCGATATCGACCATTGCGGAAAGATGCCGTCCGACTGGCGGTCACCGGCCACCAGCGCCACCGGCGCGGTCACTTCGATGCCGGCCTTGGCGCGCCCGGCGGCGGTAAAGATCGCCAGCAGCAGGTCCGTCTGCCCATGACCGGCGAGCCCGGCCAGGCCGATGATCTCGCCGGCATGTGCGACAAGCTCCTTGCCGTCCTGCTGCCGCGTGGGGCGTGCGCGGACCCGCAACGGGCCGGCCTCGGTCTTAGCGGTCTCGGTCGCTGCCTTCTGATGTCCCTCGGCGCCGCCCATGGCGGTGACCAGCCTGTCGCGGTCGAAGGACTTTGCCGCGTCTGCGGCGACGACCTTGCCGTCGCGCATCACCACGATGCGGTCGGCATTCTGCAGCACCTCGCCCAGCACATGCGAGATCAGGATGCAGCTGCCGCCGCCGGCAACGAAGCGGCGCACGAAGGCAAGCAGCTGGCCGGCCGTATGCGCGTCGAGCGAGGAGGTCGGCTCGTCGAGGATGACCAGCTCGAGCGGATCCTGCGTCAGCGTGAAGGCACGCGCCACCTCCACCATCTGCCGCCTACCGATGGAAAGGTCGCCGGCGATGTCGAAGGCGGAAATGCCGTGGTCCGGAAAAATCTCGTCGAGCTTGGCGGCGATCAGGTCGGCCGCCTTGCGCCGCCAGCCGAAGCCGCTGAGCGACGGGTGGTTGATGCGCGTGTTCTCGGCGACGCTGAGGTTCGGACAGAGCGACAGCTCCTGGAACACGCAGCGTATGCCGAGTTGCTGTGCGCGCGGCACCGAAAAGTTGTCCTCGCTGGCCCCGCGCACCACGATCTTGCCGCTGTCGGGCACCAGCGTGCCGGCCACCATATGCATGAGCGTCGACTTGCCGGCGCCGTTATGGCCCACGAGACCGACGCATTCGCCGGCGCCTACATAAAAATCGACCCCGCTAAGGGCGCGGACGGCGCCGAAATGTTTTTCGGCGCCGTCCAGTCTGATGATGTCCGCGTTTGCATGAGGCATGCTCAACGATATCCGGTTGGCGATGCGAACGGCAACGTCTGTTCTGCCATCACTTGATGTTGGCTTTGATCGCCGCCATCGCGTCTTCCTGCGTGTATTCGTGCGTGGCGACGCCACCCTCCTTGATCTTCGGCAGCGCGGCTTCGAAATCGTCCTGGGTAAAGGCCAGATAGGGCACGAGCAGGTCGTGCGGGATATCCTTGCGGCCGTCGAGCACCTGCTGCGCCACCCAGAAGGCGAGCGAGGAGACACCGGGCGCGATCGACGCCGACCAGGTCTGGTAGCCGTCTTTGTCCTTCTGTTCCTTCCACCACTTCAGCTCGTCCTGGCGGTTGCCCATGATGATGGTCGGGCGCGGCTTGCCGGCGGCGGCGAAGGCTTGGGCGGCGCCATAGCCGTCACCGCCCTGGTCGACGATGCCGACGATGTCGGGCAGCGACGGCAGGATGGTCGCGACGGCCTTCTGCGCCGTGGTCTGGTCCCAGTCGCCGGTAACCGAACCGACGATCTTGAACTCGGGATGGGCGGCGACGCCTTCGAGGATGCCGGCATGGATGGCATCGTCGATCGAGGTGCCGGCCAAGCCGCGGATTTCCAGCAAATTGCCGCCCTTGGGCTGGAATTTGGCCATCTGCTCGACTTCCTGCCTGCCCATGTCCTTGAAGTCGACGACGACGCGGTAGGCGCAGGGCTCGGTGACGATGCCGTCGAAGGACACGACGACGATGCCGGCGTCGCAGGCCTGCTTGATGGCGCCGTTGAGCGCATCGGGCGAGGCGGAATTGATGACGATGGCGTCATAACCCTGCAGGATGAGGTTCTGCACCTGGGCGGCTTGAGTCGGCACTTCCTTGTCGGCCGTGGTGAAGATGTCTGCGGCCGCGACCACCTTGTCCTCGACCGCCTTCTTGGTGACGATGCCGTAGCTGTCGAGCATCGCCTGGCGCCACGAATTGCCGGCATAATTGTTGGAGAAGGCGATCTTCTTGCCGCTTGTGTCGGCTAGCGCCGTGCCCGAGGCGAGCATCGCCGCCAGAGCGCTCAGAACGAGTAGTTTCTTCATCTCAAAAATCCTCCCAGATGTTGTTGACTGCTGCAATTCCTGCCGGAGCGCGTCCGGCACACCTCCATGCCACGATGCCTTGGCATCGCTGCCGCCGGACCTTGGATCGGCGGCCGTCCCGAATTGAGCGCCAACGCGCTCAAAACAGCCTCAGTCCCGGCACGCGAACCCTTAGCCGGTAAAGCGAAGTCGACGCGGCGATGTAAAGGCTCCTCAGATCCTCGTCGCCGAAAGTGAAGTTGGCGCAGTATTCCGGCGTGCGTATGACACCCAGAAGGTCGCCCGATGCGTCGAAGACATGGATGCCGCCCGGGCCGGTGCAATAGAGATTGCCGCGGCTGTCGATCTTCATCCCGTCGGGCGTACCGGGCTCGCTGCCCTCGGTCACGGCCCAAACGGCGCCGCCATTCAGGTCGCCGTTCGCTTCCACGCCGAACACCCTGATATGGCCGCGCTCGGTATCGTTGATGAACAGGCGCGACTCGTCCAGCGAAAAGCAGAGCCCGTTCGGCTGCACAAAATCGTCGGCAAGCAGCGTCAGCCGGGCGCCGTCGCCGTCGATGCGGTAGACGCCCTGGAAGGCCAGCTCCTGGCGACGCGGCACGCCGTAGAATTCCATCCGCCCGAAGCTCGGATCGGTGAAGTAGATCGCCCCGCCCGTGGCGACGACGACATCGTTCGGGCTGTTGAGCTCCCTGTCGCCATGATGCGTTGCCAGCACGCTCACGCAGCCATTCGGCTCGGCGCGGGTGACACGGCTTGTCGCATGCTCGCAGGTGACCAGCCGCCCCTGACGATCCAGCGTATTGCCATTGGCCTTGTGGCTCGGATCGCGGAACGGTTCGATCTCGCCCGTGACAAGGCGGCGGTACATGCGGCTTTCCGGAATGTCGGAAAACACCAGCCATTTCTCATAGGGGTGCCATACCGGCCCCTCGGTGAAGCTGAAGCCGGTCGCAAGCCGTTCCATGGCGGCGTTGCCGACGACATCGCCGAAGCCGGAATGGCGGGCTCTCGCCGATATCGGCATTATTGGCTCTTCGGCTTTCCGACGGCCGTGCCGCCGACGAACCAGTCGCTGGCCGCGACGTCCTCGAACACCACCCAGATCGCTTCCCTGGGCAGTTCCGCGACCTCGCTGATTGCCTCGGTGACGCGGCGCGATATCTCGTCCTTGCGCTTTTGCGAATGGCCCTCGAGTATCCGTATGTTGACGAACGGCATGAGCGCTTCCCCGATATTTTCTTGTTGTGGGGCTGAGCCTAGTCACGGCCTTGGTGGCGCGATACCGGTCAAAGCGCAACGACGACTGTGCGTTTGCACACTTGCCGCTATCAAGGCGCGGCCACACCCGGGTAGCGTCCCCAAAACAGCAAGGGAACTGATAATGGCACAGCCTCGCATCGATCCAATCGTCCGCATAGCGGAATTGGAGATCGACCCTGATCAAATCGATGAATTCAAGGCCTTGCTTGCCGAAGAGATCGCAACGTCTGTAGAGCGCGAGCCCGGCGTGTTGTTCCTTTACGCCGTGTCGGTAAAGGGCGCGCCTTCAGCGGTGCGCGTCATCGAGTGTTACGCCGACCCGCTCGCCTACCAAGCCCATCTGACCACCCCGCACTTTCTCAAATACAAGACGCAAACGGCCGACATGGTAAGATCCCTTCGGCTGATCGAAACCGAGCCGATTGCTCTTGCAGCAAAGAGCGGCGAACACTCAAACGGAAAGGATCACTGATCCTGCTGCGGCGGCGCATGCGCCAGCCAGGCGTCGAGCCGGTCCTGCTCGCGGCGCAGCGCGTCGATGTTGATCAGGCCGCGCGCCATGGCAAGATAGATCGCCCGCGTGCGCGAGTTGAAGACGGAGGCCTCGCTGGCGCCCTCCTCCGGCGGCACGATGCCGAGCTTGTCGTAGACATGCTTGATGCGACTCTGCGCGCCACGGATCGACAGGCCCCGCCGCGCCGCGATGGCCCGATCGGTGAGACCCAGCGCGATGTCGATCAGGCTCTCATATTCACCGTCGGTGATGCCTTCGAAGCGGTCCTGCACGCGGTGCTGGATGCCACGGATCTCGCGGTCGATGATGCAGTGGCCTTCGCGGAACACGCCGCGCAGGGCCGAACGCATGCCCTCTTCCGTCGCCGATTTCAGCACATAGCCATAGACCGAGCCGGGCGGCACGATGCGCGCCACGCCCCTGACATAGGCCTCGTCGGCGAAATTCGACCAGAACAGGATGTGTGTGCCGGCGCGGCGGCTCCAGATCGCGCGCGCCACCTCGATCCCCGTCGCCTTGGGCAGCTGCAGGTCGAGCACGACATGCGGCGGCTCGCGCTCGGCCGCCAGGCTGATTGCGTCCGCGCCGTCGCCGGCTTCGATCACTTCGACGTCGCCCGGCCATAGCTGCTCGACGGTGCGGCGCGCGAAGGTGCGGTGCAGCCCGTCGTTCTCCGCAATCATCACCAGCATCACACCACCTCCGGCACGGCCGGTTCCCCGGGCATTGCGGCAGGCGTTGCCTGGGCCTTGCCCAAGGCGGGCTCGCGGTCGACCTCGATGACCACGCGCGTGCCACCCTTGCGGCTCGCCGGCTCAAAACGCAGCCGCGCCCCGACAAGGGCGGCCCGCGTATGCATGTGGCCGATGCCGCCCTGGGCGGCCGGATCGACCGCGCCGCAGCCATGGCCATCGTCGGTGACGATGACCCTGAACACGCTTTCGGTCGATGTCAGAAGCACCTCGATACGGCCAGGAGCTGCATGGCGCACCGCATTGTTGATCGCTTCCTGGACGATCCGGTAGAGCGCCGTGCGCATCGTCTCCGACAGGCTGTCGGCGCTGCCGTCGCTGGTGTCGGCGATGCGCACCGCTATCGGCGGCTTGGCTCTGGCGACGCTGCGGTTGAGATGCGCCTCGACGGCGTCGCGCAGGCCGAACAGTTCGAGCACGCTCGGCCGCATGTCGTCGACGATATGGCGCAGTTCGGTCAGGCAGCTTGCGATCTCCTGCTCGAGATCGGCAAGCTGGGCGGTTCGCGCCACGCCCTGGCTGCGAAACGCCGAGACCTGGCGTGCGATGCGGGCGAGGTCGCCAAGCGTCTGGTCGTGCAGGTCCATGGCCATGCGGCGGCGCTCGCGCTCCATGCCTTCGGTCAGCTGCGAGGCTCCGACCCGCAAAAGCTCGGCACGGTTGCGCGCCTCGCTCTCGGCCAGCATGGCGCGCCGCGCCTCCTCGGTCTGGATCAACGCGAAGATGTAGGGCGCGATCAGATCGGCGCATTGCTGGGCGACCGCCACGTCCGCCAGCGTGTAGCAGCCGACCTCGTGCCGGCTGATATTGAGGGCGCCGATGATGCTGCCTCGCGCCCTGAGCGGCACGATGATGCGGCTGCGCAGCTCGGCGGCGAAGATCGGCTCGTCGAACGCTCCCGCGAAGTGGAAGCGTGGGTCGACAACCGCGTTGTCCGACAACAGGTAGGGCGTCTCGCCCCACAGCACACGCCGGATCGGGCTGCCTTCCACCGGATGCTGCGCCAGTTCGCTCCAGCTGGTGTGGAAGCCGGCTTCGTAGCAGGCGTGCAGGCGTCCATCCTGCAACAGCACCGCCAGATCGATGTGATCGTGCGGAATGAGCGTGCCGATTTCGATGGCTGTTGCCCGAAATGCCGAGCCGGTATCGATATGGCCGGCCAGCGCCCGCGAAATGGCCACCAACCGGTCGATCAACTGGGGAGATACGTCCGACATGGTTCCTCCCTGCCATCACTGCAAATCGACCGGGCGCAGCGATGCCATTGCCAGCGTACGGCCGATACCCGGTTTGCCTGCAGTCCTCCCTGCCGGCGAAATAGTGGACGCTTGCCGATGCCGCTGTCAACGACGCCTCCCGTTGCGGCGGGCGATCAACTTGCAGTGCAACGATTGAAAACCCTTCCCCTCCTGGTCTAGGTCTGGGCCAGGAGACCAATGCATGGCAGCGACGCCGACTGTTGCTCAGGGCGCCCCGGGGATACCGGCGCGCTGGACGTCAAGCGCCAAGAGCGGCGTCGGCACCGCACTTTCAGCGGCCAGCCGCGTCTGGTTCACCATCAGCCACGGCATTTTGAACGAGATCTACTATCCGCGCCTCGACAGCGCCTGCACCCGCGACCTCGGTCTGATCGTCACCGGCCCCGGCGGCACTTTTTCCGAGGAAAAGCGCGACGCCAGGCATGAAATCGCGCCGTTCGAGGATGGCGTGCCCGGCTACAGCCTGATCAACACCGCCGCCGACGGAAGCTGGCGGATCGAAAAGCGCATCGTTACGGACCCGAAATGCCCTGCTCTGCTGCAGGAGATCGCCTTCACGCCACTGAAAGGCTCGGCTTCCGATTACCGCGTCTACGCGCTGCTGGCGCCGCACCTGGTCAATGCCGGCATGGGCAATACCGCCTGGGTGGGCGTCAAACCTGTCCTGTTCGCCTCCGGGCGCGGCGTCTCATTGGCGCTCGTCTCCTCGCTGCCTTGGGGCGCCTGCTCGGCCGGCTATGTCGGCATTTCCGACGGCTGGCAGCAACTCCGGAGGGATGGCCGCCTTGACCCGGCCAGCCAAAGGGCCGAAGACGGCAACGTGGCGCTGACCGGCGAGATCGGCTTTTCCGCCAAGGCAACCAAGGCCCTGCTGGCGCTCGGCTTCGGCGCGACGCCGGAGGAAGCGGCCGACAATGCTTCCGCCAGCCTGAAGCGAGGCTTCGAGCCGGTGGCGAAGTCTTATGTCCAGAGATGGCGCCAATGGCAGGATGGCCTGCTGCCGCTGGACCGCCATGCGGCGTCCGGCCTCAACACTTACCGCGTCAGCACCGCGGTCCTGGCCGCGCACCGTTCGTTCGCCGTGCCGGGCGCGGCGGTTGCCAGCCTGTCGATCCCCTGGGGGTTCAGCAAGGGCGACGACGATCTCGGCGGCTACCATCTGGTCTGGCCTCGCGACCTGGTCGAGACGGCGGGCGGCTTTCTGGCCGCAGGCGACGCCGGTGAGGCGCTGCGTATCCTCGCCTATCTCCGCTCCATCCAGCAGCCGGATGGCCATTGGCCGCAAAACGCCTGGCTCGACGGCTCGGCCTACTGGCCGGGAATCCAGATGGACGAATGCGCCTTTCCGCTGCTGCTCGCCGACGCGCTGCGCCGCGCCGGCCACCTCTCGGGCACGGCGCTGTCCGCCTTCATGCCGATGATCGAGAGCGCGGCGTCCTATGTCGTGCGCAACGGCCCTGTAACCGGCGAGGACCGCTGGGAGGAAGACGCCGGCTACAGCCCGTTCACACTTGCCGTCGAGATCTCAGCGCTGCTCGCGGCGGCGGACATGTTCAACGTCTCGGGAAAAACGGAGCCGGCAAACTATCTGCGCGAGACCGCCGATTGCTGGAACGACCAGATCGAGCGCTGGACCTATGCTTCCGATACGGCCCTGTGCACCGATACCGGCGTCAAAGGCTATTATGTCCGCATCGCGCCACCGGACGCTTCAGGCGCCGCCTCGCCGAAGGACGGTTTTGTCCCGATCAAGAACCGGCCGCCCGGCGACACCGACCGTCCGGCCGAAGCGATCGTCAGTCCGGATGCACTGGCGCTGGTGCGCTTCGGCCTGAGGGCGGCGAACGATCAGCGCATCCTCGATACGCTGAGGGTGATAGACGCCGCGCTGCGCTGCGACCTGCCGCAAGGGCCGCTCTGGTACCGCTATACGGGCGACGGCTATGGCGAGCACGAAGACGGCGCGCCTTTCGACGGAACCGGCCGGGGCCGGCCCTGGCCATTGCTGGCAGGCGAGCGCGCCCACTACGAACTCGCCGCCGGGCGCAAGGGCAAGGCAGCAGACCTGCTCGAAACCTTCGAAGCTTCGGCCGGAGAAGGCGGCCTGCTGCCCGAACAGGTCTGGGACGGCCCCGACATGCCGGAGCGCGAATTGCGGCGCGGCGCACCATCAGGCAGCGCCATGCCGCTGGTCTGGGCCCATTCCGAGCACATCAAGCTGCTGCGTTCGCTGCGCGACGGCGCGGTGTTCGACATGCCGCCGCAAGGCGTGAAGCGCTACATTGAGGACAAGACAACGTCGCCGCTCAGGATATGGCGCTTCAACAACAAGATCCGCACCATTCCCGCCGGCAAGGCGCTGCGCGTGGAACTCTCGGCACGTGGCGTGGTCCATTGGACGACCGACAAATGGCTGACCGTCCAGGACAGCAAGACCGCCGAGAACGCCTTCGGCGTCCATCTGGTGGACCTGCCGGTTAACGACATGCCGCCGGGCAACACCATCGTCTTCACTTTTTTCTGGCCCGACACCGGCCGTTGGGAGAATGTCGACTTCTCCGTCGGCATTGATGAGCCGGAATAGATCTTCGATTCCTCAAACGTTCAGGACGAGACCATGCAGATCGGAATGATGGGACTGGGCAGGATGGGCGCCAACATGGTGCGCCGCCTCATGCGCGACGGCCACGAATGCGTCGTCTACGACATCAACCCGGCGAGCGTCGCCGCCCTGGTCAAGGACGGCGCCGTTGGTGCTGCTTCGATGGAGGAGTTCGTCGGCAAGCTCACCAAGCCGCGCAGCGCCTGGCTGATGCTGCCGGCAGCGATCACCGGCAAGATCGCCGACCAGGTGGCGGCACTGATGGAACCCGGCGACATCATCATCGACGGCGGCAATTCCTACTACCACGACGCCGTCGACCAGGCGGCCGAGCTCGCGGCCAAGGGCATCAGCTATGTCGATGTCGGCACCAGCGGTGGCGTCTGGGGCCTGGAGCGCGGCTACTGCCTGATGATCGGCGGCCCCGACGAGGCGGTGCGCCATCTCGACCCGATCTTCGCCACGCTGGCGCCCGGCGCCGATGCCGGCGCCACCCCGGCCAAGGACGGCGGGACCGCCCCCTTCGGCTACCTGCATTGCGGGCCGAGCGGCGCAGGCCATTTCGTCAAGATGGTCCATAACGGCATCGAATACGGCGTCATGGCCGCCTATGCCGAAGGTATGAACATCCTGAAGTCGGCGAATGCCGGCAAGCGGCAGCGCACGGCGGACGCCGAGACCAGCCCGCTGGAAAACCCGCAATATTACCAGTTCGATATCGATCTCGCAGAGGTGGCCGAGGTCTGGCGCCACGGCAGCGTCATCGGTTCCTGGCTGCTCGACCTGACCGCCGGTGCGCTGAAGTCCGATTCGGCACTGACCCAGTTCGGCGGCCGGGTTTCGGATTCCGGCGAAGGACGCTGGACGCTGAAAGCGGCGATCGACACCGGCGTGCCGGCGCCGGTCCTGTCCTCGGCCCTATTCGACCGCTTCTCCTCGCAAGGCGAGTCCGAATTCTCCGACAAGCTTCTGTCCGCCATGCGCTATGCCTTCGGCGGCCATGTCGAGAAGCCGAAGGCCGGCGCCTGAGGGGAGATAAGATGAGCCAGGAACGGTCCGACACGCTGGTGCTCTTCGGAGCGACCGGCGACCTCGCCCACAAGAAGATTTTCCCCGCCCTCTACCAGATGGTCGCCAAGGGGACGCTGACCGAGCCGGTGATCGGCGTCGCCTTCGACCCCTGGGACATCGGCAAATTGCAGGCGCGCGCCCGCGACGGCATCGTCAATGCGCTGGGCAGCGTCGACGACGAGGTCTTCGCCAAGCTCGCCTCGCAATTGCGCTATGTCAGCGGCGACTATCGCGATGGGGCGACCTTCGAGAAGCTCAAGACGGCACTCGGCTCGGCGCAGCGGCCGCTGCACTACATGGCGGTGCCGCCGACCATGTTCGAAACCGTGGTCCAGGGGCTGGAACAGTCCGGCACCGCGCATGCCGCGCGCCTGATGGTGGAAAAGCCCTTCGGCCACGATCTGCAATCGGCGCGCTGGCTGAACCGCGTGCTGCATCTGGTGTTCGACGAGCAGTCGATCTTCCGCATCGACCACTATCTCGGCAAGGAAGCGATCCAGAACCTGCTCTATTTCCGCTTCGCCAATTCCTTCCTCGAGCCGATCTGGAACCGCAACTTCGTCGAGAGCGTGCAGATCACCATGGCCGAGGATTTCGGCATCGAGGGGCGCGGCCGCTTCTATGACGATGTCGGCTGCATCCGCGACGTCATCGAAAACCATCTGCTCAACATATTGCTGCTGCTCGCCATGGAGCCGCCGGTCGGCCGCTCCGCCGACGATCTGATCGACGAGAAGGTGCAGGTGCTCCGCGCGATCCGCACGCTGACCAAGGACGACGTCGTGCGCGGCCAGTTCACGGGCTATCTCGCCGAGCCCGGCGTGGCGCCGAACTCGCCGGTCGAGACCTTCGCCGCGGTGCGCTTCTTCGTCGACACATGGCGCTGGCAGGACGTGCCATTCTTCGTCCGTGCCGGCAAGAATATGCCGGTGCACGCCACCGAGGTGATCGTGCGGCTGAAACGGCCGCCGCTCGACGTCTTCGATCCGATCGAGCCCGGCGACGCCAACTATGTTCGCTTCCGCATCGATCCGCTGGTGGCGATCTCGATCGGTGCCCAGCGCAAGCAGGCCGGCGACGACATGGTCGGCGAGCAGGTGGAACTCACCGCGCTCGACGACAGCAAGGACGACATGCCGCCCTATGAGCGGCTGATCGGCGATGCCATGAACGGCAATGGCCAGCTATTCACCCGTCAGGACGCCAGCGAACTGGCCTGGCGCATCGTTGGTCCGGTTCTAGGCGACACCACGCCGCCGCATGCCTACGAGCCGAAGACCTGGGGACCGGAAGACGCCATGAACGGCTTCGGCCCGCCAAACGGCTGGATCAATCCGTCGAAGTAATTTCCGGGAGGCAAGGCGATGGCCAAAACGACCAAGCCGGCCGTGGCAAACGGCGAACAGATCGTGCTGTCGATCGACATCGGCGGCTCGCACGTCAAGATCCTGACCAGCGCCGGCGGCAAGGAGCGCCGCGCCGATTCCGGACCTGGACTTACGCCGCAGCAGATGATCGCGGCAGTGAAGACGCTGGCCGAGGGCCTGCCCTATGACGTCGTCGCGATGGGCTATCCCGGCCCGGTGACCCACAACCGGCCGATGATCGATCCCGCGAATCTTGGCAAGGGCTGGGCCGGCTACGATTTCGCCGCCGCCTTCGGCAAGCCGGTGAAAGTCGTCAACGACGCGCTGATGCAGGCCATCGGCAGTTACGAGGGCGGCCGCATGCTTTTCCTTGGCCTGGGAACCGGCCTGGGTGCGGCGATGATCGTCGACAATGTCGCCCAACCGATGGAGCTGGCGCACCTTCCCTACAAGAAGGGCGGCAGCTTCGAGGATTATGTCGGCGAGCGCGGCCTGGAAAAGCGCGGCAAGAGGAAATGGCGCAAATACGTCTTCGATGTTGTCGACCGGCTTCGCGCCGCCATGCAGCCCGACTACGTGGTCATCGGCGGCGGCAATGTCGACAAGCTCGACGAATTGCCTGCTGATTCGCGGCGCGGCGACAATACGCGAGCCTTCGAAGGCGGATTTCGACTGTGGCGCGACAAGGCGCTGATCGTCTGATAGTATTACGATTCAGTATAGTTGTTCAAAATTACGTGTGATGTGGCACGAAGTCATTGCGCCGGGCAGATTTGCCGACTAGGAGTGCCACCACCCCCCACCGACGGAGAGATAAATTGGCCGACGACAGCAATAACGCTCGCAAAGACATCGATCTGCTCGAGCTCACCGCCCACATCGTGTCCGCCTACGTCGAGAAGAACCGCTTGCCCGCTTCCGGCCTCAGCGACCTCATCGCCAGCGTCAGCGCCTCGATCAGCGGCCTCGGCCAGTCGGCCGTTCCCGAGGCAGCGCCGCTGGTACCCGCGGTCAATCCCAGACGGTCGGTGACGCCGGACTACATCATCTGCCTCGAGGACGGCAAGAAGTTCAAATCGCTGAAGCGCCATCTCGGCGTTCATTTCGGCCTGAGCCCGGAGGCCTATCGCACCAAATGGGGCCTGCCGTCCGACTATCCGATGGTCGCCCCCAACTATGCGGCCTCGCGCTCCGCGCTGGCGAAGTCGATCGGCCTTGGCCGCAAGGCCGCCGCGCCGGAACCGGTCAAGACAAAGGGCAGGAAAGCCAAAGCCGCGGCTTGAGGCGTGGCCCTGCGCCAATGGTCTGTCAGATAGCTTCCCTCCGGGGAAAGATCCTTGGGGAGCGATTCTGACAGGCCATGCAGTTCAGAAACAAGACCGACGAGTATTTTGCCGATGGGCTTAAGAGATTTGGGTCGCGGTATGACATCCTGCGTGGGTCAGAGTTTGAGCTAAGATATAATAGGCTGATCGAAAAATATGGGAGAGCATTTGAACTCTCACCGGTCACTTGTAGGGACATTGATGGGGTTGAGGTAGAAGCATATCGAACCAAGGGGCATCCATTCTTCGTATTGTTCTACGCAACGCAGAAAGATGCGATTGGCAGTCCTTTCTACGTGATGACCGAACTGCACGGTCAGATATCTCGCCCGGATACTCTGTTTAAACTCGACAATCCCATAGGTCTGTCCTTGGCGCACGCTCACCGTGGCGGCATAGATCACCTCTGCTTTACGGACGATCTCGAATTCCTGATAGTTCGAGACCAAAATGATATAGTCGCGGGCTACGGAAGAGCGGCTGGTTGGCTGAAGGCATTTCGAAAGTCCTATCCCGAACTTATTGTTTGAAGGTCAGGCCGTTGACAGCCAGCCTCTGTGGCTGAGATGGAGCGGCCACGTATTTTCTCGGGGGAGCGGCCATGAACTATGCCAGGATGGTGATCGAGAAAGAGGCGCCGGAGGAATACGGCTACGATCGTATCCGCTACAATCTTTCCGAAAGCTCGATCGCCGACCAGAAGCTCTCCGACATCGGCCTGTCGCTGCCCGACCTGACGCTGTTCTATGGCGAGCATCGCGGCGACAAGGAATTGCGGGCGCTGATCGCGGCGCAGGATGAGGGGATTTCGCCGGACGACGTGCTGGTCACCGCGGGTGCCGCCGGCGCGCTGTTCATCATCTCGACCTCGCTGCTGTCCGAGCGCGACCATCTCGTCGTCGTCAGGCCCAACTACGCCACCAACATCGAGACGCCGAAGGCAATCGGCTGCGCCATCTCCTATGTCGATCTCGATTTCGATGAAGGCTTCGCCATCGACGTCGCCCGCGTGGCCGCGGCGATCCGACCTAACACTCGTCTGATCAGCGTCACCTGCCCGCACAACCCGACCGGCACGATGATGAGCCAAACCGAACTCGACGCGCTGGTGGCGCTCGCCGAGAGCCGACAATGTTATCTGCTGGTCGACGAGACCTATCGCGACCTCTCCTATGGACGGCGCCTGCCTTCGGCGGCATCGCTGAGCTCCAGGGCGATCAGCGTCTCGTCGCTGTCCAAGGCCTTCGGCATTCCGGGCATCCGCATCGGCTGGCTGGTCACACGCGACGCGGGGCTGCAGGAGACGTTCCTGGCCGCCAAGGAGCAGATCGGCATTTGCGGCAGCGTCATCGACGAAGGCATCGCGCGCGGCATGCTTGAGCGCCGCGACGTCTTCCTGGCGGCACTGCTGCCGGACATGGCCAGGCGCCGCGACATCGTCCAGGCATGGATCGACCGCGAACCGCTGGTCGACTGGGTGCGGCCCGAGGGCGGCGTTGTCGGCTTTCCCAGACTGAATGTCGGCCCCGAATTCGATCTCGACCGGTTCTACAGCGATCTGCTGGAGCGCCACGGCGCCTATGTCGGCCCCGGCCACTGGTTCGACATGCCGAAGCGCTTCTTCCGTGTCGGCTTCGGCTGGCCGAAGGAGGCCGACTTGCGCGGCGGCCTCGACGCCGTCTCCGCCGCGCTGAGGGTGTGATCCTGGCCCCATCTGGCGGACAGACCGGAAATCCCTTGATCCAGCGCTAATTCTGGCGCACATGCCGCAGCGAACTTTGCTAAAAGTTCCTTGGCCGGAACAGCGCCCACCGTGGAAGTGCCCCGCCGGCCGATGTCTTCGCAACGGGGCCCTAACTCATGACTGCAGAACAGATATCGCCGGACCAGCGCTATGCGGCCTTCCGGCACAAAGCCTTCCTGAGCTACTGGACGGCGCGCTTCCTCGGCACATTCGCGACCATGATCGTCTCCGTCGCGGTCGGCTGGCAGATCTACGACCTGACGCGCGATCCCTTCGATCTTGGCATTGTCGGCATCGTCCAGTTCCTGCCGTCGCTGCTCCTGGTGCTGGTCACCGGCGTCGTCGCCGATCGCTTCGGCCGCCGTCTGATCATGGCACTGTCGACGCTGATCGAGGCAGGCTGTGCACTCGTTCTCCTGGCCTTGACGTTGCGCGGTCTCGTCAGTCCGCTGCCGATCTTCGCCGTGCTCGCTCTGTTCGGCGTCGCGCGCGCCTTTTTCGGACCGGCTTCGTCCTCGCTGTTCGCCAATCTTGTGCCGCCGGAGGATTTCGGCAATGCGATTGCCTGGAACTCGTCCGCCTGGCAGACGGCGACCATCGTCGGCCCGGTCGCCGGCGGCCTGCTCTATGGCCTCTCGGCGGAGATTGCCTACGCCACCGCCGCCATCCTGATGGCGGTGGCCGCCCTGCTGATCTTCACCATTCCGAAGCCGGCCCAACAGAGCGCCACCGACAAGCCGACGATGGAGACCCTCTTTGCCGGCTTCCGCTACATCTGGAGCGAGAAGATCGTGCTCGGCGCCATCTCGCTCGATCTGTTCGCCGTGCTTCTGTCCGGGGCGTCGGCGCTGTTGCCGGTCTATGCGCGCGACATTCTGGAACTCGGCCCCTGGGGTCTCGGCCTGCTGCGCTCGGCTCCAGGCATCGGCGCCATCTGCGTCGCCGTCTGGCTCGCCGGGCACCCGCTTCGCGATAACGCCGGCAAGATCATGCTAGGCTTCGTCGCTTTGTTCGGCGCCTTCACGGTGCTGTTCGGGCTTTCGACCATCACGTGGTTGTCGATCGCAGCGCTTGCCTTCCTCGGCGCCACCGACATGTTCAGCGTCTACATCAGGGAGACGCTGATCCAACTATGGACACCGGACGAGGTGCGCGGTCGCGTCAACGCCGTCAACCAGGTGTTCGTCGGCGCCTCCAACGAGGTCGGCGAGTTCCGCGCCGGCACCATGGCGGCGCTGATCGGCACTGTGCCTGCGGTGGTGATCGGCGGCGTCGGCGCAGTGGCCGTCGCCGGGTTGTGGGCCTATCTGTTTCCGGCGCTACGGAAGGTCCGCCACCTGAACGGACGGAACTGAAATCTACCGAACAGCCGGCCTGCCGAAAATCAGTTCCAAAAATTCGCCGAGCCAGCGCTTCAGGTGCATGTCCCAGATCAGCCGGCCGCCGAGATGGTCGCGGCCGGGCTGGGCGCCAGGCAACTCGAAACGGTGCGCGCCGCGCACCACCCAGCGCTGCATCATCACCCGGGTCAATTCGCCATGGAACTGGATGCCCCAGGCATTGTCGCCATAGCGGAAGGCCTGGTTGGGGTAGGTCTCTGAGGTCGCCAGCAGCGTCGCATCCCTGGGCAGGGAAAACCCCTCGCGGTGAAACTGGTAGACCATCTCCGGCCAGTGCATCAGCTTCTTGCCGGCTTCGGTGGCTTTCAGCGGATACCAGCCGATCTCGACCAATCCCTCGCCATGACCCTCGACCTTGCCGCCGAGATGGTTGACCAGCATCTGCGCGCCGAGGCAGATGCCGAGCAAAGGCCGGTTCTCCTTCAGCGGAACGTTGAGCCAGTTGGTCTCGCGGCGGACGAACTCGTCCTCGTCATTGGCACTCATCGGCCCGCCGAACACCACGGCCCCGGCATGGCCGTCCAGCGTACCGGGCAATTCATCGCCGAGCGGCGGCCGGCGGATGTCGAGATCGAACCCCTCTTCCAGCAGCATATGGCCGACGCGTCCGGGGCTCGAATTCTCCTGATGCAGCACGATCAGGATTCTTGGCTTCGAACTCTGCTTGGGCGGCATCGGCGGGCAGGACCCTATTCGTCGCTTGAGGTTCCGCTGGCGCCCGGCGCTTGCGCGGCCGCCTTGCGGCGCGCCTCGACCCGGTCGCGGCGTTCGACGCCGATCAGTTCGGCGACGCGCCAGACCGTGTTGTCCTCCAGCTCGTGCAACTCGCCGTCGGCATAGACGATCTCCCACATCAGGCCGATGAAGGCCTTGCGCGCCTCGGCGTCGAGATGGCGCTTCAGCACGCTGGTGAAGGCATAGAGATCGATCGCCTCATTGTCGGCGTGCTCGCCGGCGGCGGCCAGTGCGTCGAGTTCTTCGCCGCTGATCGAATAGCTTTGCGCCAACACCTGCTTGAACCGCTCCCACTCGATGTCCTGGCGCACGCCATCGGCACTCATGACATGGTAGAGCAGCGCCGACGCGGCAATGCGCGGATCATCCGCGTTGGCGCGGGCTCCGGTACCGCCCGGCAAATCCTTAAGAAACGACAAGACGCGTTCGAACATCACTTCATTCCCAATCGGCCGAGCCTCAAAACAATCGAAACCGGCGCGGCGACTTTTCCGCTTCCTCGTCGGGGTCGACGCCGGGATCGTCGGGCAGCCTGGCCAGCTCCTCCGCCGGTTCGACCGCCTCGGAATCGGCCGGCACAGCGGCAAAGGCGGCGGCGGTGACCGGCGTAACCCGGTCCTCATCATTTTCCGCCACGGCCCCGGCCGCGGCTGCCGTCTTGCCGGCGGAGACGGCCGGATGATCGATCACGTCGGCAGGCTTTTCCTTGACCGATACGACCGGCGCAGAAATGGCCGGCACGACAGCCTCCGGCAAATCCTCGTGGCTGTCGATCAGCTGGCCGAGCCGTTCCATCGGCGCGCGCCATTCGAAGGCGTCAAGTTTGCCGGTGACCGGCGACACCGGCGCCCAGCGTTCCGAGATGACGCCGTCGGCGACCCAGGCCGGATCGCGCAGTGCCCTGACCGCCTTGGACAGCAATTGCCGCACCTTGCCCTGGTCACCGGTCTCGGCTTCCTCGATGTCGGCGAGCAGCAAATAGGCACCCTCGCGTCGATCCATGCGGATCGCGGCCTCGGCCTCGCGCCGCGCCGTGGCAAAATCCTGCGCGTCGAGCGCGGCGCGCGCCACCGTCAGCGAGGATTCGGTATGGTTCTTCTTCATCTCCTGCAGCTTCTTTGCCCGGTTCAGCCGGTCGAGCACCGCGTCGCCCGGCCTGGCATGGGTGTAGAGCTCGGCGATCTCCGGATGCGGCTCGGCACGCCAGGCCGTTTCGAGGATCTTGGAGCCCTTGCGCACATCGCTCTGCTTGAACAGCAGGCTTGCCGCGGCGACCGCCGCCGGCGCGAAATCCGGCTGCAGCTTGTTGGCCTCGAGCGCAGCGGTCCTGGCGGCATTGGGGTCGCTGTCGATCAGCGCCTGCGCCTTGGCGGTGAGCAGCACGGCGCGGCGCCGGTTGGCGGCATCACGCTCGATCTGCCGCGTCGATTTCTGCGCCTCGACCAGCTTCAGCGCGCCGTCCCAGTCGCCGCGCCCGGTCAATTCTTCCAGCGTCGATTCGGCGGCCCAGGCGAGTTGCGGCGCCACTGCCGCGGCGCGGCCGGCATAGTGCCTGGCGGCGTTGCGGTCGCCGAGGCGCTCGGCCTCGAGATAGAGCCCGCGCAGGCCGAGCAGCCGCATTTCCGGATCGTCGAGCATGCTTTCGAATTTCTCGCGCGCGCCTTCATGGTCGCCTTCGAGCAGCGAGGCCTGCGCTTCCAGGAGATGGATAAGCGGCTCCTGGTCGGAGCGGATCAGCTTGGCCGCTTCCTTGGTCTTCTTGCGGGCCAGCGCGCCATCGCCGGCGCCGGCGGCGATCATACCGGTCGACAGCGCCTGGTAGCCGCGGTCGCGGCGGCGCACGCGGAAATAGCGCGAGATGGTGTAGGGGCTGTTCCACAGCGACTTGATCAGCCACCAGAAGATCATCACCGCGGCGACCACGGCAACCACCGCCACCGCCGCGACCATCAGCGTCACCTGATACTGGTAGCCGTTGAAGGTGATGACCATCTCCCCGGGCCGATCGGCCAGCCAGGCGAAGCCGAGGCCGAGCGCGAAGACCACGGCGAGGAAAAACAGGATGCGGATCATCGGATTTTCCTCACGCCTTCATCGCACCGGCAATCAATGAATCGATCTGCTTCTCGACCTCGAGGCGGGCCTTCAGTTTGCCGGCAAACGCGGCACCGGCCGTTTTCACCGCTTCGGGCAAGGTCTCGTATTCGGCGAGCGCCTTGGCATAGTCGCCCTGGTTGACCGCGACCTCCATGCGCGCCACCGTCTCGGGGGCGCCTGCGCCTTCGACAGCGCCGATCGGCCTGACCTTGACCAGCGATTCGGCGCTCGTCATCAGGTTCTGCAGGAAGCTTGCGTTCTGGTCGACGGGCGTGGCGGCGGCAACCATGGCGCTGGCCGCGGCGTCGGCCTCGGCCGTGATCTCGGTTCGGGTCGAAACCCCCTTCTCGGCATAGGCGCGCAGCGTCGCGATCTCCGGCGCGTCGGGCGAAATCGCCGCGAAGGTTTCGAGTTCGGCGGCGAAGGGCGCGCCACGGTCGAGTGCCGCCTTCAGCGCCGAGGCGGCGATGGCCAAAGCGATCTTCGGCTGCGAGGCCTGGGCCTCGACCTTGCCGGAAAGCTGCGATACCGACTGTTCCAGCGCGGTGAGCCGGCCTTCCTGCGCCGTCGCTGCCTCGCCGGCCGATTTCACCAGTGCGTCGAGCCCGGCGAGCTTTTCATTGAGCGGGCCGAGATCGACCGCTGCGGCACCGCCGGCCTTTTGAAGGTCGGCAACCGCCGTCTCGACCTGCTTGACCTTGTCGCCAAGCGCGGCAAGCCCGGCATTGTCGCCGGCGCCACCTTGCTCGACCGCCGATTTCAGCGCCGCGACATCGGTCTTGACCTGATCCAGGGCCGTCGACAGGCCATCGACCTTGGCTGAGGCGTCGCCGTTGCCGCCCGCTTCCTTCAAGCCGGCAATCTCGCTCTTCAGCGCGGCGATCTCGCCATTGACGCCATCGAGCGACACGCCGCCGGCGCCCGGCCCGGGCGCGCCGAGCAGGCCGGCGAACTGCAGCCCGCCGGCACCGGCCAGCGCAATGACGCCGCCGATGATGCCGGCGGCAATGCCGTTGATGCCGCTGCGCTTCGGCGGCGCCACGGTGTCGTTCCGGACCTGGCTCGTCCTCGGCTTCTCTTCCGCCGGCTTGGCGGAGGCGTCCTCGAAATTATAGTCGGTGGCTTTTGGCTGTTCCGATGCCGCCTTCTCGGTTCCGGGATAGGTGACTTCCGGTTCGTGGGACCCCTTCATGGAAGCGTCCGCCTTCTGGTCCGTACCGGCCTGCGGCGCGGCGTCGGTGTGTTCCCACGGCTCGAGGTCGGTCTGGTCGGCATGGACGGGCTCTTCCGGTGTCTCCGGCGGAGCCTCCGGCTGCGACGCGTCGACGGCATCCTCCGCTTTCGCCTCGGCCCCGGCCTTTGCCGCGTCCTCGTCGACGATACGCGACACGGAGCCGGGCTCGAGCTCGATCGTCACCGGCTCGCGGCGGCTTTTCGAATGTCGCATCTTCGGCGTCTTGACCATGCTTGGGCTCCGCAAAATAGGCTTGGGATGGTTCAAAGGGTGTCGAGTTAAGGATGCTCTAGCACATCACCAAGCGGTGAAAAGGGGCGGTGTGATGACGCGGGTTCAGCGCCAAGCTCGCAACAGCTCCAGCAGCGCCTCCTCCTGCGGTTCCGGCGCGATCTCGATCCTTGACCCGGCGATGCTTTCGAAGGCTGCGGCAATACGTCCCGACAGAGCGAAAAATGTGGTCTTTTCAAAAAGATCACGCAAAGCGGGCCGCCGGATCAGGGTCTCCGTCGCCGCTGCCGCCTTGGCAGAATAGAGCAGAACGGCTTCGACCGGCCGGCTGGACAGGCGCGCAAGCAGGTCCGCGTCGGAATAATCCAGCGCAAGCGTGTCGTAGGTCTCGATGGCGCGGACCCTGACGCCGGCTGCCATGAGCCGCTCCTTGAAGGCCGGAAAGCGCACGCGTCCGGCGAGATAGACGATCGTCCCTGCCGAATAGCCGGCAACGATCGCGTCGGCCAGCGCGGTGGCATCGCCCGGACCTTCGCCGACCGACAGGAAACCTGCCTTGCGCGCCGCATGCGCCGTCCTGTTGCCGACGGCATGACAGGGCAGGCCGGCGAGCGCCGCGATCAGTTCTTTCGGCGCATGACGCACCGCGTTGGCGCTGGTGACCGCGACGGCCGCTGCATCCATTGCGGCGGCGCCGGCGGCGACCGGCAGCGGCACGGTCTCGGTCAATGGCAGCAGGATCGGCTGAAAACCCATGTCCTGCAGCCGCCGCATCGTGCGCGAGGCGCCGGGTTCCGGCCTCGTCACCAGGACGCGGACCATGTCAGGCCCAGCCGTCGAAGAATGTTTCGCCGGCCCTGGCCCGCACCGTCCTGGCGGCGTCCGCGCCGATCCGGGCGGCGTCCTGTGCCGGACCGTCCAGCCTGACCTCATGCGAGGCGGTGCCGTCAGGCGAGATGATCAGTCCGACGAAGGAGAGCGTTTCGCCTGATATCGTCGCGTGGCCGGCGATCGGCGTGCGGCAGGAGCCGTCGAGCGCCGCGAGAAAAGCGCGCTCGCAGGCCAGCGCCTGTCCGGTCGGTACATCATGGATGGCCATCAGCATCTTTTCCACGTCACGGTCGTCGATGCGACTTTCGATGCAGATCGCGCCTTGCCCTGGCGCCGGCGGGAAGATGTCCAGCGGCATCAAATCGGTGACGACGTGTTCGAGCCCGAGCCGTTTCAGCCCGGCATAGGCCAGAATGGTGCCGTCGGCGACGCCCTCGTCCAGCTTGCGAAGCCGCGTCTGCACATTGCCGCGGAACATCACCACGTCGAGATCCGGGCGCATGCGCCGGATCAGCGCCTGGCGCCGGAGCGAGGACGAGCCGACCTTCGCGCCTTGCGGCAGATCGGCAATCCTCCTCGCCGCCTTGCCAATGAAAGCGTCGCGCGCGTCCTCGCGCGGCAGGAAAGCGGACAGCTCCAGCCCGTCCGGCAACAGCGTCGGCATGTCCTTCGACGAATGCACGGCGATGTCGATGCGGCGTGCCAAAAGCGCTTCCTCGATCTCCTTGGTGAACAACCCCTTGCCGCCGGCTTCCGACAGCGGCCGGTCCTGGATGCGGTCGCCGCTGGTCGAGATGACGACCACCTCGAACGCTGCCTCCGGCAGGCCGTGCGCCGCCATCAGCCGCGCCCGCGTTTCATGCGCCTGGGCCAGCGCCAGCGGGCTGCCGCGTGTTCCGATTTTCAAGGTTGTTTGCATGGCGCGCGGTCCGTGATAACCCCCGGGCAAGCGAGGTCTTGCCGGGTTTTCTCCTAACGGGGAACGCCTGGCGATACAATCTTCGAGGACCGTGACGAATTGATCCGCGTTCTAGGCATTGAGACGAGTTGCGACGAGACCGCCGCCAGCGTGGTGGCGCTCGACGGCACGTCCGCGCCCGAAATCCTGTCCAACATCGTGCTCAGCCAGATCGAGGAGCATGCCGCCTTCGGCGGCGTCGTGCCGGAGATCGCCGCGCGTGCCCATGTCGAGGCGCTGGACGGCATCATCGAGGCCGCCCTTGCCGATTCGGGCATGGCGCTCGGCGATATCGATGCGATCGCTGCCACCGCCGGCCCCGGCCTCGTCGGCGGGCTGATCGTCGGTTTGATGACCGCCAAGGCGATTGCCGCCGCCGCGAACAAGCCGCTGATTGCCATCAACCATCTCGAGGGCCATGCTCTGACGGCACGGCTGACCGACGGGCTCGACTTCCCTTATCTGCTGCTGCTGGTTTCCGGCGGTCATACCCAGATCGTCGCCGTGCGCCGCGTCGGTGACTACCAGCGCTGGGCGACGACGATCGACGATGCGCTGGGCGAAGCCTTCGACAAGACGGCAAAGATGCTCGGCCTGCCCTATCCCGGCGGCCCCAATGTCGAGAAGGCGGCGGCGTCAGGCAATGCCGCACGCTTTGCCTTTCCGCGTCCGATGAAAGGCTCGGCGCAGCCTGACTTTTCCTTCTCCGGCCTCAAGACCGCCGTGCGCCAGGCGGCGACGGCCATCGCCCCGTTGAGCGATGAGGATGTCGCCGACATCTGCGCCTCCTTCCAGGCGGCAGTGGCGGACGCACTGGGCGATCGTGTCGGGCGGGCGCTGAACCGGTTCCGCCAGGAATTCCCGGGCAAGGCGGACCCGGCGCTGGTCGTTGCCGGCGGCGTTGCCGCCAACGTCACGATCAAGGCGACGCTGGAGAAACTGTGCGCAGAGGCCGGCTTTCGATTTGTCGCGCCGCCGCTGAAGCTCTGCACGGACAATGCGGCAATGATCGCCTGGGCCGGCCTCGAACGGCTGCGCGCCGGTATGGCTGAGGAAAACGCCGCCGATTTCGTGCCGCGCTCGCGCTGGCCGCTGGACAGCATCTCGGCGCCGATGGTCGGCTCGGGCCGGCGCGGGGCAAAGGCATGATCGAGGGGGGCATGATCGGCGGCGAGGATATGGCGCCAAGCGGCTGGCGCGTTGCCGTGCTCGGCGGCGGTGCCTGGGGTACCGCGCTGGCGCTGGCAATGCTGCGCGCCGGCCATTTCGTCCGCCTCTATGCGCGCGACCCCGAGACCGTCGCCGCGATCGACCGCGGCGAAAATCCGCGCTATCTGCCGGGTATTGCGATCGAGCCCGGCATCGTGGCGACCAGTGACATCAGGGCCGCGCTCGACGGCACCGACTGCGTGCTGGCCGTGACCCCGGCGCAGGCTCTGCGCACCATGCTGGCCGCCGCAAAGAACCATGTGCCGAAGGACGTGCCGCTGGTTCTCTGCGCCAAGGGCATCGAACGCGACACCGGTGCGCTGCTGTCCGCGATCGTCGAGAACATCCTTCCCAAGAATCCGGTTGCCGCTCTGTCCGGCCCGAGTTTTGCCACTGACGTCGCGCGTGGACTGCCGACGGCTGTGGTGGTCGCGGCCCGCGACGCTGATCTGGCCGCCGACCTTGCCGCCCGCTTTTCGGCCGAGAACCTGCGCTGCTACTCGAGCGACGACCTCGTCGGCGTCGAGATCGGCGGCGCGCTGAAGAATGTCTTTGCCATTGCCGCCGGCGCGGTCACCGGTGCCAGCCTCGGCGCCAGCGCCCAAGCTGCCATGGTGACGCGCGGCTTCGTCGA
Organism: Mesorhizobium sp. IMUNJ 23033; assembly: GCF_044778005.1. Lineage (NCBI taxonomy): Bacteria > Pseudomonadati > Pseudomonadota > Alphaproteobacteria > Hyphomicrobiales > Phyllobacteriaceae > Mesorhizobium > Mesorhizobium sp. IMUNJ 23033. The sequence continues at coordinate 54,210 of NZ_JBJACT010000010.1, read as the reverse complement.
ACTGCGCCGCATCGGTGCGGCCTTCGGCGCCAAGCCGGAGACGCTGATGGGGCTTTCGGGCCTCGGCGACCTCTTGCTGACCTGCTCATCGGCGCAGTCGCGCAACTTCGCCTATGGGCTGGCGCTGGGTCAAGGCAAGCCGCTTGCCGGTTTGCCACTGGCCGAAGGCGTGCCGACAGCGGCAATAGCCGCCCGCATCGCCGCGGAGCGCGGCATCGATGCGCCGATCATCACCGCCATCGCTGCCATACTGGACGGCACGGTTACAGTCCGACAGGCTGTGTCGGCGCTGATGACGCGGCCGCTGAAGACCGAAACCGACATGTAAGTCTCGAACAAACCGGAGCTGAAAAAGATGCTGTTTGCGTTGATTTGCAAGGACAAGCCGGGCAGCCTGCAGGTGCGCCTCGATACGCGGCCCGAGCATATCGCCTTCCTGGAAGGGCTGAACGGCGACAAGAAGCTCGCCTTCGCCGGTCCGTTCCTCGATGCCGACGGCAAGCCGGACGGCAGCCTCGTCGTGGTCGAAGCCCCGGACCTGGCCGGCGCCGAGAGGCTGTCGGCGGCGGACCCCTATGCCAAGGCCGGCCTGTTCGAGAGCGTCGAAATCCGCCAGTGGAACTGGACCTTCAACAAGCCGGCGGCTAGTTGATTGCAGGCCGAACGGAGGAGCAAAATCATGAACTACTGGCTGTTCAAATCCGAACCCTCGGTGTTCTCCTTCGAGGCGCTGAAGGCCAAGGGCAAGGCCGGCACGCAGTGGGACGGCGTGCGCAACTACGCGGCGCGCAACAACATGAAGGCGATGCAGATCGGCGATCTCGGCTTCTTCTACCATTCCAATGAGGGGCTGAACGTGGTCGGCATCGCCGAGGTCTGCGCCCTGGCACATCCGGACAGCACCACCGACGATCCGCGTTGGGAATGCGTCGACATCCGCGCCGTCAAGGACGTGCCGAACCCGCCGACGCTGGAAGAGGTCAAGGCCAATCCCAAGCTCGCCGAAATGGCGCTGGTCCGGCTCGGGCGGCTTTCCGTGCAGCCGGTGACGCCGGCCGAATGGAAGGAAGTCTGTCGCATGGGCGGGCTGACGCCCGCTCCGTGACGATACTCACGCCGAACAGCGCCAGAAGATTCATCCTCGACAATACGGCGCTGATGGCGCCACCGCACGTGCCCGAGATTCTCCTTCACCTAGCCGACGAGGCGCATGATCTGTGGCTGCGCACTGAGGATGAACTGGCGGCGATCGGCCTGCCGCCGCCCTTCTGGGCCTTCGCCTGGGCCGGTGGCCAAGGTCTCGCCCGCTACGTGCTTGACCATCCGGCCACGGTACGCGGCAAGCGCGTGCTCGACTTCGCCTCCGGCTCGGGCCTTGTCGCCATCGCGGCTGCGAAGGCCGGCGCGGCCGCGGTGATCGCCGCCGACGTCGACCCGTTCTGCGCGACGGCGATTGCCCTCAATACAGAAGCCAATCAGGTCGAGGTGGAATTCTTCGGTACAGACTGCATCGGCACTGATGAAGGCTGGGATGTGGTTCTTGCCGGCGACGTCTTCTACGACAAGCCCTTCGCCGACAAGATGATGCCATGGTTCGCGGCGCTGAAGGCGCGCGACGCGGAAATCCTGATCGGCGATCCCGGCCGCTCCTATCTGCCCAGGACGGGCCTGGAGCCGCTTGGCGTCTACGAAGTGCCGGTGACACGCGCGCTGGAGGATGCCGAGGTCAAGCGCACGACCGTCTGGCGCCTTGCTTGACGCCGCCGCCGAACAGGCGTTCCATCGCGCATCTAAGAATATGCATGTCGTTGTCCCGAAGCAGCTGCGCACTTTGGGCGACTTGCATACGGAGGGGGGGACCATGGATTTTTCGGCAGTGAACTGGCTGGCGGTGATCGTCGCCGCCGTGGTGGCGTGGCTGTTCGGCGCCGCGTGGTACATGGGCTTGAGCAAGCCGTGGCTGAAGGCCGCCAAGCTCGACCCGGCGACGATGAAACGCTCGCTGCTGCCCTTCATCATCTCCTTCATCGCCGAACTGATCATGGCTCTGGTTATGGCCCTTGTCATCGGCGCGATGACCGGCGGCGAACCGACCCTGGTCGCCGGACTGGTCTTCGGCTTCGTGCTGTGGCTGGGCTTCGTCGCAACGACGCTGTCGGTCAACCACCGCTATGAAGGATTTGGCTGGGACCTGACCCTCATCGACACCGGTCACTGGCTCGGCGTGCTGCTTCTCATCGGCGCGGTGATCGGCTGGTTCGGTGCGCCGGTCGTTGCCGGCTGAGCGCACCCCCCGACCGCATGGCGGCTGGCGCAATCTAAAGCTCGTCCCAACTCCGGCGTGTCGGGTCCGGCTGCGGCTTGTGGACCTCGTCCAGGATCCAGTCCTTGAAGGCCACGATCCTGGCGTCATTCGCGGATCCGACCGGATAGACCAGGAAGTAGGCGAATTCGGGCGCGACCTTGATGCCCAGTGCGAACGGCCGCACCAGCCGGCCTTCCGACAGATCATTGGCCACCATGGCGAAATCGGCGAGCGCCACCGCATTGCCGTCGAGCGCTGCCTGCACCGCATCCGATGAGCTGCCGAAAACGATGGTCCGGCTGTCGTCGAAATCATCGACGCCCGCCGCCGCCATCCACATGCGCCAGTTCGGCCAGGTGACGCCCTGGCGCGACCATACGATATGGGCGAGCGTGTGCTGGAACAGGTCGCGCGGCTCCTTGAGCGGCGGCCCGGAGCGCAGCAGGGCCGGGCTGCAGACCGGAGTGATGATGTTCTCGAACAGTCGGTCGGCGCATAGTCCCGGATATTTGCCGGTGCCGAAGCGGATGCCGATATCGACGTCGTCGCGGTCGAAGTCGCGCACTTCATAGGAGATGTCGAAGCGCAGCTCGATGCCAGGCCGCTGCCGGCGAAAATCATCGACGCGCCGCATCAGCCATTTCGTCGCGAATTGCGCGTCCAGCGTGATCTTCAGCAGCGCCGTTCCGCGCGCCGTCTTCTGCGCCCGCGAAACCGCCCGGCCCAGCAGGTCGAGCGCGTCGGTCGCGGCGTCGGAAAGCACCGTACCTGCTTCCGTCAGCCGGATGGTGCGGCTGGTGCGGGTGAACAGCACCAGTCCGAGCTGGTCCTCGATCTCCTTGATCTGATGGCTGACCGCGGCCGGTGTCAGCCCGAGCTCATCCGCGGCGCGGGTGAAATTGAGGTGCCTTGCCGCCGCCTCCAGCGTTCTCAAGGCACGGGTTCCCGGCAGCAGGCGGGCCATCAGGGCGAGACCTGATCAGGTGGGATCATGGCGCTTCGATCCTCAAAGAAAACTTGATGATGAGACAAGAACTACTCGTTTCCCCGTTAGATTTCAATCCGACATGATGTGACCATCGAAACACCATCAAACCGGATTTGACATCCGGAGAACGGATCACACCATGTTACACATCGCCTTGAGGGCCCCCCGGCCGAGCTGGATCAGCGTTGCGCTTGACTGGCTTCGCCACGCCAGGGTCGCCATACGCCTCGCCCACCAGGATATCGCCCACCAGGATGTCGAGGACCTCTCCGATCGCCAACTGCGCGACATCGGCGCCGAACGGAAGGATGTCGCCCGCGCAATGGACCGGGAGCTTGGCCGGTTGGGCCTGCTCGACACAGGCTGGCAGCCGCCACGCCGTCCGAACCATTGATACGCTCGAAGGGCTGTTGAGATTCAGGTCAGGCCGAGTCGAAAACGAATGGCTTCCGAGAACCGGAGCGGAGCGTACTTAAGTACATGAGCACCGGAAGCGCAGGAAGCCATCGTTTGCAGGCCGGCATTACCTGAATATCAATGGCCCTTAACGAACCACCCTCACCACCGTCCTATCCGACAGCAGCGGCAACAGCCGCGCCATGGTTTGGGCCGTCACCGCCACGCAGCCTTGCGTCGGCGTGAAGCCGGGTCGCGCCAGATGGAAGAAGATGGCGCTGCCGCGCCCGCGCCGCCGCGGCGAAATGTTCCAGTCAAGCACCAGGCAGGCGTCATAGAGCCGATCGGAACGCCGCATCCGCTCATGGCTGGCGCCGTAGGGGATTTTCACCGGGCGATTGTAGTTGCGGTCGTCCGGCACCTCGCACCAGCCGAGATCGGGGCCGATCGGCGTCATTGCCAGCCGCGTCCTGCGGCCATTGGAAAACTGATCCCCACGGAAATAGCCGGACAGGATCCGCATGGGGCCAAGCGGCGTGGTGCCGTCGCCTTCGCGCTTGTTGGCAGAAATGCCGGCGCGCCCCAGGGCGCAGGCAAACACCAGGCGGCCGGCCTGCAAAAACCCCTGGCTAGGGTTGCCTGGCCTGGCGCGCACGCTGAGCACGCGCAACCCTTTTGGCAAAAATGCGCCGGCTGCATTGCATGGACGTTTTTTCTTGTATGATCGTGTCACGGAACAAATCACTGTGATCGGCTGTTCTGTCGATCAGCTTCCGCATAAACGGGGGGCGGTCAACTGAATTTTCTTTTCAAAACAACGGATTGATCCATGACCTCACGCACCATTCTGATCGTTGACGACGATGACGACCTGCGCGGCACTCTCGTCGAGCAACTGGCCCTCTACGAGGAATTCGACGTCCAGCAGGAAGCAACGGCCGCAAAAGGCGTCGCTGCGGCCCGCGGCGGCCTTGTCGACCTGCTCATCATGGATGTCGGCCTGCCCGACATGGACGGCCGCGAGGCCGTGAAAATCCTGCGCAAGGGCGGCTACAAGGCGCCCATCATCATGCTGACCGGGCACGATACCGATTCCGACACGATTCTCGGTCTCGAGGCTGGCGCCAACGACTATGTGACCAAGCCGTTCCGCTTCGCGGTGCTGCTTGCCCGCGTCCGCGCCCAGTTGCGCCAGCACGAGCAGAGCGAGGACGCTACCTTCTCGGTCGGTCCCTACACTTTCAAGCCGAGCCAGAAGCTCCTGATCGACCAGCGCGGCGCCAAGGTGCGGCTGACCGAAAAGGAGGCCTCGATCATCAAATATCTTTACCGCGCCGACCAGAAGGTGGTGACGCGCGACGTGCTGCTGGAAGAGGTCTGGGGTTACAATTCCGGCGTCACCACGCACACGCTGGAAACCCACGTCTACCGTCTGCGCCAGAAGATCGAGCGCGATCCTTCCAATGCCGAAATTCTTGTGACAGAAAGCGGCGGCTACAAGCTGGTTCCTTAAACTTTTCATGATCCAATGGGCGGTCGGGCGGGACCGCTTTCGGGTGCGATCCTGATGCTGGAGGGTGGTAGGATCGACTCCGAAACGCATCGGCCAAAGATCGGAATCGATTTTTGGAAGGCATGATGCGTAGATTCAAGATGTTAGAGCGTCCTTTGCGCGTCCAATGGGATGCGGCGCTCTAAGGGAGGGATTGGACTGACCGCTCGGGGACATAGCTAGATGGCGCTGGATGACGACATCCGCATCCTGTCCGCCGTGAGGCTCTTCGAGGGCTTCACGCAGGAACAGCTGCGCCTGCTCGCCTTCGGCGCCGAAACCACGCTGCTGCAGGCGAACCACAAGCTCTACCGCGAGGACGACGTGGCCGATTCGGCCTATATCGTGGTCAGCGGCCGCATCGTGCTCTATCGCGAGCAGAATGGCGACCGCATCCCCATCAACACGGTCGGTCCGGGCACCATGTTGAGCGAGCTGGCGCTGATTGCCGACACCAACCGATTGACCAGCGCTTCCGCCGAGATCGATTCGGAAGTGCTGCGCTTGAGCCGCAAGATGTTCCACCGCATCCTGGAAGAATATCCCGAGATCGCGGTGCAACTGCATCAGCGCATCCTGGAGGATTTTCAGGCGTTGATCCGCCGTATCGAAGAGCTGGCGCCGCGATTTACGGAGTAGGTTCGACTACGCGCCGACCACGCCTATTCTAAATCAAATCGCGCAATGACCGGCACATGGTCCGACGGTCGCTCCCAGCCACGTGCCGGGCGCAGGATTTCATAGCCGGCAAAATTTGCCACCAGGTTCGGCGACGACCAGACATGGTCGAGCCGGCGGCCGCGATCCGATGCCTCCCAGTCCTGCGCGCGATAGCTCCACCAGGTGTAGAGCTTTAGTTCCTGCGGCACGTTGAGCCTCATCAGGTCGACCCAGTTGCCGGCACGCCGCATCGCCTCGAAGCTTTCCGTCTCTACCGGCGTGTGGCTGACGACTTTGAGCAACTGCTTGTGCGACCAGACATCGTGCTCGAGTGGCGCGATGTTGAGGTCGCCGACCAGGATCGAGCCGGACACCTCGTCGTGCTCGGCGCGGATGGCGTTCATCTCGGCGACAAAGTCGAGCTTGTGCCTGAACTTGCGGTTGATCTCCGGGTCGGGTTCGTCACCACCGGCAGGCACATAGAAATTGTGCAGCAGGATCGCCTTGCCGCCGGCCCGCACGGTAACCGACAGATGCCGGCTGTCGTCGATCTCGCAGAAGCGCCGTTTCTCGACCACCGCGATCGGCCGCCGCGCCACCGTCGCGACGCCGTGGTAGCCCTTCTGGCCGTGGAAGGCGATGTGCTCGTAGCCAAGCTTGCGGAAGGCCTTCTCGGGAAACAATTCGTCGGGAACTTTCGTCTCCTGCAGGCAGAGCACGTCGGGGGCCTGCTCAATAAGCAGGCGCTCGACGATCGGCATGCGCAAGCGAACGGAGTTGATGTTCCAGGTGGCGACGGAAAAGGGCATGCGAAGGATCCGGGACAGCGCAAGACCCGCCACAGCCGGACCGGCTCTGACGGGAAATGACGCCTTTTTTGAAAGTGTCAGTCCCCGGACCCTGCCAGCCGCCGCCGGCAAAGACAAGCCGGGCCGTGCTTGAAGCCCCGGCTCAGGCTGCGGTCGGGGTTCGCCGAGATTCAGGTCAGGCCGGCATCACCTGAATATGAGCGGACCCTACCGCGTCTTCGTGTTCAGTTCGCGGTTCGCCGTATAGTCGATGGCGAAGGTGTCGGGGGCGAAGCTGACGCCTTCCTTGACGTTGAAGATCATCACCGTCGTGTCCTTGCCCTGCGCGTCGGTGATGGTCCACTGGCGCAGTTCGTAGGACTTCGGATCGAACATCATGGTGATCCTCGCATTGCCGAACACGGATTTGTCGGAGAGCTGGATCGTGGTGAGGTCGTCCTCTTCCTTGACGCTTTTTACGCGGTTGCCGGAGAGGTCGATCCTGTCGTCGAGCAACAGCTTCAGCGGCGTCTTCGACAGCGGATAGAGGTCTGACGTCTTCAGCTTCTTGTTGAGGATGACTACCGATTTGCCGTCGGAAATCACCCGGAAATTCGACGATCCGTCATAGTTGAAGCGGATCTTGCCTGGACGTTCCAGGAAGAACTTGCCGCCGGTCTGCTCGCCCTTCGGCCCGAACTGCACGAATTCGCCAGACATCGATTTGACGGACGAAAAATGGTCGGCGATCTTCTGCGCCGCCGGCGGAACAGCCGCTTGCGCCGACGCCAGCAGCTGGAAACCGGGCACGACGTTTATGGCCGCGGCACCCGCAAGGACCATGCCAAGGCCAAGCACCTGACGGCGGGTTGGGGCAAAATCGCTGTTGGCGAAAATCAAGTTTTTCATGCCGGTCACTTTCGTCTGTTGCGTATGGTGTAGCAGTCCGTGGACCCCCAGTTAGGCTTAAGTTTGGCGGGTCGGACAGCGCTCAGTCGCTTCAACGCGCCAGAAGGTTCAAAGGTTGCTGCCAGGCGCTGCGCAGCGCCTGCCAGCGCATCAGAACTTGTCGTCCTCCGTCGGTACCAGGATCTCGCGCTTGCCGGCGTGGTTGGCCGGACCGACAATGCCTTCCTTCTCCATCTTCTCGATGATCGAGGCGGCGCGGTTGTAGCCGATGCCGAGCCGGCGCTGGATGTAGCTGGTCGAGGCCTTGCCGTCGCGCAGCACCACGGCCACCGCCTGGTCGTAGGGATCGTCGGAATCCTCGAAATTGCCGCCACCGCCGCCGCCGGACCCGCCCTTGCCGGACGGCTCGTCGTCGTCGTCCTCGCCATCGTCCTCGGTGATGGCGTCGAGATATTCAGGCACGCCCTGCAGCTTCAGATGGGCGACGATCTTCTCGACCTCGTCGTCCGAGACGAAGGGCCCGTGCACGCGCTGGATGCGGCCGCCGCCGGCCATGTAGAGCATGTCGCCCATGCCGAGCAGCTGCTCGGCGCCCTGCTCGCCCAGAATGGTGCGGCTGTCGATCTTCGACGTCACCTGGAAGGAGATGCGGGTCGGGAAATTGGCCTTGATCGTGCCGGTGATGACGTCGACGGATGGGCGCTGCGTGGCCATGATGACATGGATGCCGGCGGCACGCGCCATCTGCGCCAGGCGTTGCACGGCACCTTCAATGTCCTTGCCGGCGACCATCATCAGGTCGGCCATCTCGTCGATGATGACGACGATGTAGGGCATCGGCTCGAGATCGAGATTCTCCGTCTCGTAGATCGCCTCGCCGGTCTGGCGGTCGAAGCCGGTCTGCACGGTGCGCGAAATCTTCTCGCCCTTCTTCTCCGCCTGCTGGACGCGCGCGTTGAAGCCGTCGATGTTGCGCACGCCGACCTTCGACATCTTGCGGTAGCGGTCCTCCATCTCGCGCACGGTCCATTTCAGCGCCACCACCGCCTTCTTCGGATCGGTGACGACGGGCGTCAAAAGATGCGGGATGCCGTCATAGACCGAGAGTTCGAGCATCTTGGGGTCGATCATGATCAACCGGCAGTCCTGCGGCGTCAGCCGGTAGAGCAGCGACAGGATCATGGTGTTGATGGCGACCGACTTGCCGGAGCCGGTGGTGCCTGCGACCAGCACGTGCGGCATCTTGGCTATGTCGACGATGACAGCCTCGCCATTGATGGTCTTGCCGAGCGCCAGCGCCAGCTTGGCCTTGGTGGTCTCGAAATCGCGGCTGGCCATGATTTCGCGCAGGTACACCGTCTCGCGCTTGGCGTTGGGCAGTTCGATGCCGATGGCATTGCGGCCGGGCACGACGGCGACGCGGCAGGCGATAGCGCTCATCGAACGGGCGATGTCGTCGGACAGGCCGATGACGCGCGAGGATTTGATGCCGGGCGCGGGTTCAAGCTCGTAGAGCGTGACGACCGGGCCGGGACGGACATGGATGATCTCGCCCTTGACGCCGAAATCCTCCAGCACGCCCTCGAGAAGGCGGGCATTCTGCTCCAGCGCGTCCTTCGACAGGCTGGCGTCGCGCACGACGTTCTTCGGTTCGGACAGGAAATGCAGTGACGGCATTTCGAATGTTTCCGAGCCGATCAGCGAGGTCTGCGCCTCGCGCTGGACGCGGGCGCCGGCCACCGGACGCGGCGCCGGTGCCTCGACACGGGTCGCGGCATCGGAGCGGAAGTTCTGCACCTTGGCGTTCGGCGCGGCGCGGCGCTGGACCGGCTCGTCGGCGGCGAAGTCCATGTCGGCGTCGTCGTCATTGTCGAAGACGTCGTCATCGTCGGGGTCGACGGAAACGCTGCGGTCGTTGACCATGGCTGCGAAGAATTCCGGCTCAACCCGGGCGCGGCCGCCCGGGCTCATCCGCGCCTCGGCATACTCGGCCGATTCGACGCGTTCGGCGGCGCGCCGCCAGGCACTGGCACGCGGCTCCATCTCCGGCTCGAACTCGTCCCGCTCCTGCTGGCGGCGCACGGCGCGGCGATGCATCCACGCGCGGAACGAGAGCCACCAATGAGTAATTGCGCCGAGCGCCAATATGCCTTCGTCGCCCTCATCCTCGTCATTGTCGAAGAGCAGGTCGTCCTCTCGCGGATCGGGCGCGGCAGCCGGCTCGAGCACGGCGAAGCCGTTCTTGCGTGCGATCAGCGCCGAGCTATAGGCGAACAGCCACAGCGCCGGCGCGGCAAGCAGCACGGCGAGCACACTGGCGAAGAGACCGGTCGGATAGCCGCCGATGACCAGGCCGGGGATCTTCAGCACCATGTCGCCGAACACGCCGCCGAGCCCGGTCGGCAGCGGCCAGGTCTTGGGCGGCGTCACGCAGCCGGCGATCGCCGCCGCGAGCAGCGCGAAGCCGAACCAGGTGAGCCCCCGCTTCGGTAGCCTGTCGACGCCGCGCGCGGAAAACAGCAGGTAGCCCCAGATCACCGCCGGCACCAGGGCAGCAACGGCGGCAAGACCGAAGAACTGCATGGCAAGGTCGGAAAAGACCGCGCCCGTATAGCCCATGGCGTTGGTGACGATGTTGGCGGTGGCGTGGGAAAAGCTCGGATCCGCGACGTTCCAGGTGGCGAGGCTGGCGATGCCGAAGGCAACGAACACGAACAGGGCGACGCCGACCAGCCGGCCGACCTGGCGCCGTGCGAATGCCTGGATGCCGTGCCCCGTATCGGTCAGCGCGAGCGGTGCTGAAGCCCCTGAACGCATGCCTCGTTCCCCGTCTGTCATGGACTGGCCGGGCGCAACACGCACTCCGGCAGATTCGGATGCCAGACTATCGGTGGGAAGGTTAAGGCCGCATTAACTATAAGAAGTTGAGGCGACCAATACCCGATACCGTGAGTTGCGGATGCCTGCCGACGCCCGCCTTGCCGAGCCGGACGGGTCGACGCAAAAAAGCCTCGCGAGCCGGAGCCAGCGAGGCCTTTCTTGAGGAGGGCGAAAGTGGGATTTGGCCCTCCGCTGATCCGGGGGTGGGATCGAGGCGCAAGCTAGCCGACAAACGATGCGCCTGTGGAATCACTCTGAATCACATTCACTTGATGCTTGGCGGGCCGGATCCATACCAACAAAAATGCGGACCCGCGAGCCCGCCATCGCTTGCTTGGAAAGATCAGGTTCGCGTGGGCCTGATCCTTGCCATCTCAGTTGGCGCCGCCGAGCGCCTGCAAATTGGCGCAGAATTCGGCATACGGCTTGCTCATCGCCGCATCCTGGCATTCCTTCATCATCGCGTCCTGCTTGTCCTTGGCCATCGAGTCCCAGGCCGCCTTGAACTCGGCCTTGGGCTTCATGGCCTTCATGCCGCTGTCGGTAAAGAACGGCGCCATGTTGTCCGGCGAGTCGAGAGCACCGGCGAACGACACGCCGCTGACCATGGAAAGAGCAAGCGCTCCAAGGCAGATGTTCCTGATATTCATGAGATGGGTTTCCTTCCCTGTTTTTCGCGAACGCCCAAGCGACGATCGCCACCCCAGTTCGGAACCGGCATGCCGGATGTTTCAGGCCGGAAGCCTGAAGACGCGCCCGATCAACTGATAGTGATCGGGCCGCCGGGATGGCCGCACGCATTTCCGGACAAAAAAGAGGCCCGGAACAGGTCCGGGCCTCAATGCGTGAGCCCTTTTCGGGAGCGTCACGACGGGATGGGAGGATGCGGGCGGTGCAAGCCGCCCGGCACTGGTGAAGCTTACGAGTGATAGGCCGCTTCGCCATGCGAGGTGAGATCGAGGCCTTCGCGCTCTGCGTCGGCCGACGGACGCAGACCGACGATCATGTCGACGATCTTGTAGAGGATGGCGCTGCCGATGCCCGACCAGAGCACGGTCACCAGCACGCCTTTGCCCTGCGCCAGTAACTGGGTGGCCGTTCCGGCATAGCCGGCGGCGAAGTCGGCCGTCGAATAGTCGACGATGCCGGCGCCGCCGAGTGCGGGGTTGACCAGGATGCCGGTACCGAGCGCGCCGATGATGCCGCCGACACAATGGACGCCGAAGACATCGAGGCTGTCGTCATAGTCGAACGTGTTCTTCACCACCGAGACGAAGAAATAGCAGACGAAGGTGGCGACGATGCCGAGCACGATCGCGCCCATCGGTCCGGCAAAGCCGGCAGCCGGCGTGACGGCGACGAGGCCGGTCACCGCGCCGGAAGCAATGCCCAGCATGGACGCCTTGCCGCGCAGCAGCGATTCAAGCACGGCCCAGGTCACAGCCGCCGCCGCCGTGGCGACGAAGGTGTTGATCATGGCGAGCACCGCGTAGGCGTTCGCCTCGAGGTTCGAACCGGCGTTGAAGCCGAACCAGCCGACCCACAGCAGTGAAGCACCAACCATGGTCAGCGTCATCGAGTGCGGCGCCATGATGTCCTTCTTGTAGCCGATGCGCTTGCCGATCATCAGCGCGCCGACGAGGCCGGCGATGCCCGCATTGATGTGAACGACCGTGCCGCCGGCGAAGTCGATGGCGCCGAAGCTGAAGATCAGCCCGGACGGGTCGGAATAGGCGCTCGGGCCGCCCCAGAACCAGACCATATGCGCGATCGGGAAGTAGACGAACGTGACCCAGAGGATGACGAAAAGGATCACAGCCGAGAATTTGACGCGTTCGGCGAAGGCGCCGACGATCAGCGCGGGCGTGATGCAGGCGAAGGTCATCTGGAAGACGACGAACACCAGTTCAGGAATGGCGACGCCCTTGGTGAAGGTTTCCGACAGCGTCGATACGCTGACACCGGAGAGAAACGCTTTGGACAGACCGCCGATGAAGGCGTTGCCGGCGGTGAAGGCGAGGCTGTAGCCGTAGAAGACCCAGATGATCATGACCACGCAGGTGATGGTGAAGACCTGCATCAGCACCGACAGCATGTTCTTGGCACGAACCAGGCCGCCATAGAAAAGGGCAAGGCCGGGAATGGTCATCAACAGCACCAGCACGGTGGAAATCATCATCCACGTGGTGTCGCCCTTGTCGACGGTGAAAGCGGGGGCTGCCGGCGCGGCTGCGGCGACGGCGGGGGCCGCTTCCTGCGCCAGCGCGGCGACCGTGCCCAATGCTCCGAGCGCGAACGAGCCCAGCAGCGCGGAGCGCGCCGCCGACTTCAAGGTGGAAGGTATATTCATTGAACTCTCCATTGGAATACGTGCTCGCTGCTCAAAGCGCGTCTGTGTCTGTTTCGCCGGTACGGATGCGAACGGCCTGGTCGATGCCGAAAACGAAGATCTTGCCGTCACCGATCTGGCCGGTCTTGGCCGCCGCCGTGATGGCTTCGACGGCCTTGTCGACCATGTCGAGAGCGACCGCGACTTCGATCTTGATCTTCGGCAGGAAGCTGACCGCGTATTCCGCCCCGCGATAGATTTCCGTATGTCCCTTTTGACGCCCGTAGCCTTTGACTTCGGTGACGGTCAGGCCCTGGATGCCGACTGCGGTGAGCGCCTCGCGCACCTCGTCGAGCTTGAACGGCTTGATGATAGCCATCACGATTTTCATAAGGTTTCACCCTTTGCTGTTGCGGGTCCCCCGCGTTTGCACGACTTCGCCGATCCCAATGAGAGCCGGAGAGTGCCCGCTAGGATTCAAGCTCCGTGCCAATTGCCGAAGCAGCCTGTTAACCTATTGTAAACAAAGAGATTGAAGGCCGCAGAACGGCAAGTCGTGCACAGTCACGGTATTGTCACTGATTAAAAAATAGGCAATTTTTTGAAAATGCCTATTTGACAGGCCGAAGCGGGTACGGCCGCTTTCCTGTCCTGCTCACCGCTTGAGCCGGATCAGCCCTTCCTGGGCAACGGAGGCGATCAGCGTGCCGTCGCGGGCAAACAGCGAGCCGCGCGTAAAGCCGCGCGAGCCTTGAGTCGACGGACTGTCCTGCGTGTAGAGGATCCAGTCGTCGAGCGGATGGCTGCGGTGGAACCACATGGCGTGGTCGAGGCTGGCCGCCTGGATGTCACGGTCGAAGATGGCGCGGCCATGCGCGAAGGTCGAGGTGTCGAGCAGCGTCATGTCGGAGAGATAGGCGAGCACCGCCGCCTGCGTGGCGCGGTCGGCCGGCACAGGCCCGGTGGTGCGGATCCAGATGTTCTGCTCCGGCTCTAGCTTTTCCCGGCTCGTATAATGCTTCAGCATCACCGGCTTCATCTCGATCGGCCGGTCGCGGTCCCAGTAGCGTTTGATGCCTTCCGGAACCGCCTCGCCGAACTTGCCCAGCAACTCGCGCTGCGACAGCAGGCTGTCGGGCGCCGGCACGTCCTGCGGCATCGGCACCTGGTGCTCGAGACCGACCTCATCCTGCTGGAACGAGGCTTCCAGCGAGAAAATCGCCTGGCCGTGCTGGATTGCGACCACGCGGCGCGTGGTGAAGGAGCCGCCGTCACGGATGCGATCGACCTCGTAGACGATCGGCACCGTGGTGTCGCCCGGCCGCATGAAATAGCCGTGCAGCGAATGCACATGGCGCTCGGGCTCGACCGTGCGCTGGGCAGCGACCAGCGCCTGGGCGATGGTCTGGCCGCCGAAGACGCGCTGCCAGTCGAGCTTGGGGCTGCGACCACGGTACAGGTTGTGTTCCAGCTGCTCGAGGTCGAGAATGCCGAGAAGCTCGTCCATGGCCGCTGTCATGTTTCGCGCTCCATCCGCGGAAGTGTTATGGCGGTTTCCGACAGGAATGACGGCCAGTCAAGGCCGAATGGCCGGACATGGCCGGCAAGGGCCAGGGCCACGAAAGGAATTTGTCATGGTTGACCGCAAGGCGGATGCGAAAACCCGGGCCTCGCTCGACGTGCTGGTCGCCGGCGCCGGCTATGTCGGCCTGGCCAGCGCCGTGGCGCTGAAACAGGCACGTCCCAGCCTCGCCGTCGCCGTGGTCGACGCCGCGCCCGCCGGCGTCTGGCAAAGAGACGGCCGCGCCTCGGCGATCGCGGCGGCCGCCTGCCGCATGCTGGAACAGCTTCAGGTCTGGAACGAAATCGCGCCGGAGGCGCAGGCGATCACCGACATGATCATCACCGATTCGCGCGCGTCCGATCCGGTGCGTCCGGTGTTTCTCACCTTCGACGGCGAGGTGGCGCCCGGCGAGCCTTTCGCGCATATGGTCGCCAACAGGGATCTGAACGGTGCGCTCCGCCGGCGCGCCGAGAAACTCGGCATCGACATCATCGAGGGTCTCGCCGTCAGCGCCTTCGACACCGATGGCGCCGGCATCACCGTGCATCTGGCCGACGGCGCGACGCTGAAGGCGCGGCTGCTGGTCGCCGCCGATGGCGTCAATTCGAAACTGCGCGACATGGCCGGCATCAAGACGGTGAAGTGGGAATACGGCCAGTCCGGCATCGTCTGCACCGTGGCGCATGAGCGCCCGCACAATGGTCGCGCCGAGGAACATTTTCTGCCCGCCGGCCCCTTCGCCACATTGCCGCTCAAGCCGGACGGCAGCGGCACCAACCGCTCGTCGATCGTCTGGGTCGAACGCTCCGAGGACGCACAGAAACTGGTCGACGGCGACGACCTCGTCTTCGAGCACGAGCTCGAACAGCGTTTCGGCCTCAAGCTCGGCGCGATCCACGTAGCCGACAAGCCGCGCGCCTGGCCGCTTGGCCTGACGCTCGCCCGCGCCTTCGTCGCGCCGCGCATCGCTTTAGCCGGCGATGCCGCCCACGGCATCCACCCGATCGCCGGCCAGGGCCTCAACCTCGGCTTCAAGGATGTGGCCGCGCTTGCCGAAGTGGTGGTCGAGGCCGACCGCCTGGGACAGGACATCGGCGCGCTCGACGTGCTCGAACGCTACCAGCAGTGGCGGCGCTTCGACACCGTGCAGATGGGCATCACCACCGATGTGCTGAACCGGCTGTTTTCGAACGACATCGGTCCGCTGCGCACTGTCCGCGACATCGGCCTCGGCCTCGTCGAACGCATGCCCAAGCTCAAGGACTTCTTCATCCGCCAGGCATCGGGGCTTTCAGGCGACACGCCAAGGCTCTTAAAAGGGGAAGCGATCTAGCAGCCAAAGAAGGTAGTAAAAAACCACGATGGCGATCAGCATGCCGATCACCAACCTGCCGGCCCTGGATTTGCGCAACCAGTCTCCAAACAGCGTGCCTATCAGATCAGCCAATTCCGCAGCCAGGTAGGCTATTGCTTCCATTTGTGCCGTGACAGTTCGGTGTGCCTAACCTCATGTAGGCACGACTGCCTTCCGTTCAAAGATCGGCCGTCGCCTGGGTCAATTCACCTCAAAACCAAGCTTTTGCCTTAGCCGTAGAATACGCTGGTCGGCTATCTCCAGTTTCTTCTCGCCGCCCTGGGCCGCACGGTTCACCATCTGCAGCAGATCGTTTCGCTCGGCCACGTCTAGGCGCTCACGCAGGAACGGCGCCAGCTTGTCGATGACGATCGTGGTGTCGTCGATCTGTGCCGCCGCCCATTTGGCATAGACCACGGCCTCATCGGTCTTCTTCTTGTCGGCGATCTCCGAGATCACCAAGCGGATGACGGCTTCGCGCTGCGGCAGCACGGGGCCATTTTCGGAGACGATGGCGGTAATCAGCGTCGCGGCGGCCACCACCGGATCGTCGATTGCCGTCAGCGGCGACAGTGCGGCCTGCTTGCGCAATTTCTTGCGCCGGATGCTGCCTTGCACGCGCCCGACGACATCCGCGACCTCGCGCGCCGCGTCGTTCATGGCTTTCATCCGATACCACCAGAACGCGGCCGCTCCCAACACGCCAAGGATAGCAAGCAGGAAAGGCATGTCGAAATCCCCCAAAACCGCGGCGAGGATAAGAGAAGTATTGCCTTGCTTCAACACTTTGGAGTTGCGGCTGGCGAAGAAATCCGAGGTCTTTCGTTCAGGCATCTACACACCGAAGTCGCACGTCCCAGGTTTCAGGTCGCCAGCCGCAAGAGTGAGAGCAGGATCCCGTTCCTAGGACCCCGGCACGTTGTAGATCGCGCGGACTTCGATCGTGCCGAGTTCGGCCAGCGGGATGTTGCCGGCGATATCCAGCGCCTCTTCGAGATCCTTCGCTTCGATCATGACGAAACCGAGCAATTGCTCCTTGGTTTCGGCGAAGGGACCGTCGGTGACCAGCCGCTTGCCCTTGCGCCGCCGCACCGACTTCGACGTCTTCACCGACTGCAGCGCCTGCGCGACGATCAGCTTGCCTTGCTGGTCCAACGACCTGTCATAGGCCAGCGAATCGGTGTCGAGCTTGGCTGACCCCTCGGCGGTGAGCGCATGGAGGTCTTTTTCCTCGCCATAGACCAGGCAGACATATTTCATTTCCGGCTCCCTTGCAGTGACGAACCATAGGATGCGGTGACGACGCTGTCTGCGGGGCCTTTGACTGCCGCCGCATGATCGAGAAGGCACGCCGCGACCGCGATGATCGCGACCGCCGCCAGCAACCGGCCGAGACCGGAAGGCGGCGGATGCAGCCAAAAATCTTCCTGTCGCTCGGCCTTGCGGCCTGGCCTCTTCCATAGGGCGAAAAACAGATTGTCCATCTTGAACCTCCATCCGGCCACGAACCCATGGCC
This sequence comes from Mesorhizobium sp. IMUNJ 23033, assembly GCF_044778005.1. Classification (NCBI taxonomy): domain Bacteria; kingdom Pseudomonadati; phylum Pseudomonadota; class Alphaproteobacteria; order Hyphomicrobiales; family Phyllobacteriaceae; genus Mesorhizobium; species Mesorhizobium sp. IMUNJ 23033. The sequence goes on along the minus strand of NZ_JBJACT010000010.1, from coordinate 36,968 downwards.
GCCCGCAGGACGAGCGAGGCGGATGGAAGTCGACATTTTTGCACGCACATTTTTTCAGAAAAATTTTTGCCGCCGCCGACATTGCATGACGGCTCGCGGTGGCCTTCCCGTGCGCCCGCGCTATAGTCCATGGGAACGCCGCCGCCCGGCCGGCGCAACCACGACAATCAAGGAGGACTCCATGGACCGCACCGCAAACGCCGTTTGGCAAGGCAATCTGAAAGAGGGCAAAGGCACGCTCGACGCGCAGAGCGGGGCGCTCAAGGGCACGCCCTATTCGTTCAAGGCGCGCTTCGAAGACGAGAGCGGCAAATCCGGCACCAATCCGGAAGAGCTGATCGCCGCCGCGCATGCCGGCTGCTTTGCCATGCAGTTCTCGCATTTCCTGGCCGAGAACGGCACGCCCGCCGACCAAGTCGACGCCAAAGCGGTGGTGACGCTGGTTCCCGGTACGGGGATCACCGGCAGCGCACTTACGGTGGTCGGCAAGGTGCCGGGCATTGATGCCGCGAAATTCCAGGAATTGGCCGAGAAGGCCAAGGCCGGCTGCCCGGTGTCGAAGGCGCTCGGCGCCATCAACGTATCGCTCGACGCCAGGCTCGCCTGAACGAGACGACCTTGTCTTGGGAAACGCCGGCCTCGGGGCCGGCGTTTTCGTTCAGGAGCGTCCTTCGCCGGTCAGGGCGTCGATGCGTGCACGCAGCTGCGCGAGCTCTTCTTCGAGAGCCTCGACCCGCGCTTCCAGATCCGAGGCTGGCGAGGACCGCTGCACAGAGGCCGCTGACGCCGGCATCTGCACGGCTCCGCTCAACAGATGCGCATAGCGCTCCTCGCGCTGACCGGGGCCGCGCTCGAGCAGCACGACGAGCGGCGGCCTGCGGCCGATCAAAAGATCGAGATCGGCGCGTAGTGCCTCGATGGAGGAGAAACGCGCCATGCGTTCGGCCCGCACCAGCAATTCATAAGCCGTCTGCGGCCCGCGCAGCAGCATCAGGCCAAGCACCGCGATCTGCGAAGAGGTGAGCGAAAAACGCTGCGCGACGCTGTGCTCATAGCGCTCGACGCGTGAGGCGAAAGCTCGCCTGACCAAGCCTTTCTGCTCGAGCTGGCCGAACGCCCTTGCGATCTCGGCGAGCTCCAGCGCCATCACCGGCTCGCGCGCCGTCTTCTGGTTGGCGGCCGCATGCGCGGCATTGAGCGTCAGCGGATAGATATCCGGCGTCAGCTCCTTCTTCTCGATCAGGCAACCGAGCACGCGGGCTTCGGCGGGTGGGAGTATGGGAAGGTCGGTGTCGGTCATAGGTTTGGCTACTTGCTGCTGGTTCTCGGCGCAGTGATTTTGACAGACATCAGAGCGCCGCGACAGGGCCGACCCTCTCAAAGTCGGCGGGACAGAGGGGGCGCGAAGGATCGCTGCTTTATGAGATGCGAGGCGGAGAACCTAAACCCGTCTCTCCACCATCATCTTCTTGATCTCGGCGATCGCCTTGGCCGGGTTCAGCCCCTTGGGGCAGGTCTGGGCGCAGTTCATGATGGTGTGGCAGCGATAGAGGCGGAACGGATCCTCGAGATTGTCGAGCCGCTCGCCCTTGGCCTCGTCGCGGGAATCGATCAGCCAGCGATAGGCCTGCAGCAGCGTCGCCGGACCGAGATAGCGCTCGCCGTTCCACCAGTAGCTCGGGCACGAGGTCGAGCAGCAGGCGCACAATATGCATTCGTAGAGCCCGTCGAGCTTCTCGCGGTCCTCATGGCTCTGCAGCCATTCCTTGGCCGGCTCCGGCGACACCGTCTTCAGCCACGGCTCAATCGAGGCGTGCTGGGCGTAGAAATTGGTGAGGTCCGGCACCAGGTCCTTGACCACCTGCATATGCGGCAGCGGGTAGACCTTGACCGCACCGGAAATGTCGTCGCAGCCCTTGGTGCAGGCCAGCGTGTTCGAGCCATCGATGTTCATGGCGCAGGAGCCGCAAATGCCTTCGCGGCAGGAACGGCGCAGCGTCAGCGTCGGATCGATCTTGTTCTTGATCCAAAGCAGCGCGTCGAGCACCATCGGCCCGCAATCGTCCATGTCGACGAAGTAGGTGTCGATGCGCGGGTTCTCGTCATCGTCCGGCGACCAGCGATAGATGCGGTACTCGCGCAGATTGGTGGCACCCTCCGGCTTCGGCCAGGTCTTGCCCTGCTGGATCTTCGAGTTCTTCGGGAGCGTGAGTTCGACCATTACCTGCGGTCCTTTCGGATGACGAGCTTCAGCCCGGACCAGATCTCGTTGACGGCGGCGACCTTGACGTCGACAAGGTCGCGCTTCAGCGCCTCGGCGCGAATGACGTCCTCGGTGACATCAGTCGGCACCTTAGAAGCCTTCTTCGGCCACGAAACCCACACCATGCCGTCGCGCTTGAGCGCCGTCTCGACGGCCCCGAGACGATCCTCGATCTCGGCGCGCTGCCGGGTGAAAGCGTGGACGGCGTCATACTTCAGGCTGCCCGAGATCGCCGACCATTCGGCCAGACGGTCAACCTGGGCGAAATTGACGGCATCGGCCAACTCGTCGAGTTCCGGCGGCAGCGCGATGAAAGCGGCGACCATCCCGTCCTTCAGGCCGAGCTTGGCCGGAAGGGGCGTGTCGGAATATCCCGCTGCCGCCAGCGCCATGGTCAGTACACCCTGGCCTTGGGCGCGATCTTGGCGAGGTTGATGCCGCCGTCCTTTTCCGCCAGCAGCGGCTCGGTATGCACCGGCCGATAGGAAAGCGTCACTTTGCCGTCTTCGCTGAGCCTCGAAAGCGTATGCTTGCGCCAGGTTGCGTCGTCGCGCGCCGAAAAATCCTCGCGCGCATGCGCACCGCGGCTCTCCTTGCGCGCCTCGGCGCCGTAGACCGTGGTGATGGCGTTGGCCATCAAATTCTCCAGCTCCAGCGTCTCGACCAGATCGGAATTCCAGATCATCGAGCGGTCGTACACCTTGATGTCCTTCAGCTCGCCCCAGATCTGCGAAATGCGCTTGCAACCGTTTTCGAGCGACTCCTGGGTGCGAAACACCGCCGCGTCGTCCTGCATCGCCTTCTGCATCTTCTCGCGCAACACGGCGGTCGGCGTCGAGCCGTTGGCGTGGCGCAGCCGGTCGAAGCGGTCCATGATCTTCTCGACCGAAGCTTCGTTGGGCGCAGGGATCGCCGCCTTGCGGTCGATGACCTGGCCAGCCCGGATCGCCGCCGCGCGGCCGAACACCACCAGGTCGATCAGCGAGTTCGAGCCCAGCCGGTTGGCGCCGTGCACCGAGGCGCAGCCTGCCTCGCCGACGGCCATCAGCCCGGGCGACACCTTGTCCGGGTTATTCGCCGTCGGGTTGAGCACCTCGCCCCAATAATTGGTCGGCACGCCGCCCATATTGTAGTGCACCGTCGGCAGCACCGGGATCGGCTCCTTGGTCAGGTCGACGCCGGCGAAAATCTTGGCCGATTCCGAAATGCCGGGCAGCCGCTCATGCAGCACCGCCGGATCGAGATGGTCGAGATGCAGGAAAATATGGTCCTTGTTCTTGCCGACGCCGCGCCCCTCGCGGATCTCCAGCGTCATGCAGCGCGAGACGACGTCGCGCGAGGCAAGGTCCTTGGCCGACGGCGCGTAACGCTCCATGAAGCGCTCGCCCTCGGAATTGACGAGATAGCCACCCTCGCCGCGCGCGCCTTCGGTTATCAGGCAGCCGGCGCCGTAGATGCCGGTCGGGTGGAACTGCACGAATTCCATGTCCTGCAATGGCAGGCCCGCACGTGCGGCCATGCCGCCGCCGTCGCCGGTGCAGGTATGCGCCGACGTCGCCGAGAAATAGGCGCGGCCATAGCCGCCGGTCGCCAGCACCACCATCTTCGCTGAAAAGCGATGGATGGTGCCGTCGTCGAGGTTCCAGGCGACGACGCCGGTGCAGGTGCCGTCCGGCTCCATGATCAGGTCGAGCGCGAAATACTCGATGAAGAACTGCGCGTTGTTCTTCAGCGACTGACCGTAGAGCGTGTGCAGGATGGCGTGGCCGGTGCGGTCGGCGGCGGCACAGGTGCGCTGCACCGGCGGACCCTCGCCGAAATTCATCATGTGGCCGCCGAACGGCCGCTGGTAGATCTTGCCCTCTTCGGTGCGCGAGAACGGCACGCCGTAATGCTCGAGTTCGTAGACGGCGGCCGGCGCTTCGCGCACCAGATATTCCATGGCGTCCACATCGCCCAGCCAGTCGGATCCTTTGACGGTGTCGTACATGTGCCACTGCCAGGAGTCCGGGCCCATGTTGGACAGCGAGGCGGCGATGCCGCCTTGCGCTGCCACTGTGTGCGAGCGGGTCGGGAACACCTTGGTGATGCAGGCGGTGCGCAGCCCCTGCTCGGCCATGCCGAGCGTGGCGCGCAGGCCGGCACCGCCGGCGCCGACGACCACCACGTCGAACTTGTGGTCGACATAGGTATAGGCGGAAGCCGTGCTGGCGGCTTTTGCGTCCTTGGCCAACGTCAGCCTCCGAATGCCAGTTTGAGCAGGGCGAAGAGCGAGGCGACGCCGACCGCTATGGAAAAGAATGTGTTGAGCGCAATCAGCGCCAGCTTCATGCCCTCGCCATGCACATAGTCCTCGATGATGACCTGCATGCCGAGCCGCATATGGTAGAGCCCCGAGATCAGCACCAGCGCCAGGATCAGCGCCACGAACGGATTGGCGAGCGCTGCCCGCACCTCGGCATAGCCGGCGCCGTTGAGCGCGATCAGGAAGCCGACGAAGAACAGCATCAGCGGGATGTTGGCGATTGCGGTAAGGCGCTGGCGCCAGAAATGCTCGGTACCCTCGCGGGCCGAGCCAAGACCAAGGACCTTGGCCAGCGGCGTGCGCATATCGGTATTCTTGCCGCCCATGGTCAGGCTCCCCGCGCCATGTAGCCGGCGATCCAGATCAGCAGCGTCAGCGCGATCGAACCGGCCAGCGTCGCCCAGGCGATCTTCGAGGCGGTGTGCTTCTCAAGCCCGGCGCCGGTGTCCCAGACCAGGTGGCGCACGCCGCCCAGCATGTGATGCATTAGGGCCCAGGTGTAGCCGAACAGCATCAGCCGCCCCAGCCACGAGCCGAAGGCCCAGTTGACGAGATCGAAGGTGGCCTCGGTGCTCGCCGCAGCCATCAGCCAGAGCGCCACCAGCAGCGTGCCGAAATAGAGCGCGCCGCCGGTGATGCGATGGATGATCGACATCGTCATCGTGATCGGCGGCCGGTATACGGTCAGATGCGGCGAAAGCGGCCGTTCACGTCTGGCAGTTGCGCGGGTGGCTGGTGATTTGCTCATGGCTCCCCCAGGTTCGGCGTCCCGGAGCCGCGATAAATGCGGCATTTGCCGCTTTTACATATGACTTCGGACAGCCGGTTTCTAATGCTCTTTTTGCACCGCGTCAAAGCCAGAAAATCGTTTTGGAAACGTCATTTAGTCTGACAAATCGACGGTCTTTTGCTTCAATCGATTAGGGCGCCGGCTCGAAGCCGGCGCAACGTTCGCTGCAGTGCGGTATACCGGTAGCACCGCATTACCGGGTGCAGGTAAGCGGCGTCTTTCCACCCTTCATCACCAGAGCGTCGCGACCGTCGATCACGATTGCGTCATGTGCGATGCCGAACCGGCTGCTCTGGTTGGCGGGCGAGGCCGGCAAATCCTCGCTCGTGCCGTCGGGACCGAGCACGCGCAGTGACGTGCCGAGATTTTCGATGGTCATCCTGCCGCCGTCGGCGCAGTTGTAGGTCGCAGTGCGCGGCTGCGGCGCCGTCAGGTCGGTGGCAGTGGTGGCGGCGGCATTTCCAGCCTTCGGCGCGCTGTGTTGCGGCACGCAGGCCGCTACGGCCAAGAGCAGCAAAACCAACGGCGCCACCCGAAATGTCCGGCGTAACGCCATATGCTGTCCTCCCGCGCGGCAAAGCTAGCCACGATGCCTCGCCAGATCAAGGTCACCAGACCTTAGCCCCTGGGCCGGCGATGGTGCGGGCATGGCCGAAAGATGGCTGCCGGGCCCAGGATATTAACCATGTTCATCAAGATCCTGCCCCGGAAGTCGCCGGGCTATTAACAAAGGTTAAGAAAAGGTTAATTTCCGATTCGATCAGGCCCCAGACCAAAGGTCGAAACATCACGGAGGACGCCATGCGTTCGAATTCGGGCAGACTGCGCCTCGCGGCGCTCACGCTGACGGCGCTGACCGTCGGCTTTACGGCTCCGGCCTATGCCGGGCTGAGACACCATGATCGCGTCTATGCTGATTCCTTCGGCAATCTCGTCATCGACAGCGCCGCTGGCTACAAGCGCATCATCGTCGGCGAGGGCAAGTTGGCCAAGGAATTGTCCGACTACACCGGCGCCGGCCAGCCCGACGTGATCTATGAGAACGAATCGGACGATGTCTCGGGCCATGGCTGCTACCAGCCGCCGGTCTTCGTGAAGGGCCGCTCCTATATGTACGGCCTATCCGACGGCGAGATGCCGAACCTCAGCCCTTGCCGCTGACCTTGGGCATCGCGCGGTCTTGCCGCGCGGTCGGCCCGGCCGAGACGCGCACGCAGTCGCGGCCGCTGCCCTTGGCCTGATACAGCGCCTCGTCGGCGCGCCGCAGCAGATCGGAAAAATCCTCGCCCGCATGAAGCTCGGCGACGCCGAAGCTGGCGGTGCAGCGATGCTCGACCGGCAGGCTGTCGATCGGCAGCGCGCCGAAAGCACTGCGCGCGCCTTCGGCGAACAGCCGCGCGGCCGCGAGGTTGGTGCCCGGAAGGATGATGGCGAACTCCTCGCCGCCGATGCGGCCGGCGACGTGATGCTCGGCCGCCGCCTCGCGCAGGAAGCCGGCAAACGTCTCGATGACGCGGTCGCCGGCGGCATGGCCATAGCTGTCGTTGATGCTCTTGAAATGATCGAGATCGGCGATCACCAGCGCCACCGGAACGCCCTGGCGCACCGCGTCCTTCAGCGCGATCTCGGCATGACGCTCGAAGCCGCCGCGGTTGAGCAACCGCGACAGCGTGTCCGTCTCCGACTTCGACGTCGCTTCGGCCAGCACGTCGCGCACCAGGATCGCCAGCGCCAGCAGCGCCAGCGCGAACCCGAACACCGTGCCGAGCGATTGCGACACCAACGCGTAGACGGTCTGCCCATAGGCTTGCGGATTGGCGCCCCAGCCACCCAGCTCATGCGCAATGAACGGCTTCGAGGCGAATTGCGCGGCGCTGGCGGCCAGAACGGCCATCAGCAGGGCATCGAGACGCCCGCGCCTTTGCCTGGACGACCAGACGATGCCGAGGGCCGCGAACTGCATGGCTGCGTAGGGAAGCTGATAGGCCATCATGCGGGTGAGCGAATGGCGCGGCAGATCCTGCACGAACCACACCGCGACCGAAGCGACGGCCAAGAAGGCCAGCATCGGCGGCCAGGGCGGCGTCACACCGTATTTATGGGCCAGCCCGCCATTGAAGGCGATGGTGGCGCCGAGGAACACGGCAAAGGCCGTGACAACCACCGGCCGGGCATTGTCGAAGGCCGGGATGCTGAATTCGATGGCGAAATAGGCCATGCCCAGCATGTAGCCGAACGCCAGCCAGCGCGCCGACACGCGGCCCACGTCGTGGATGGCGATCATCATGAAGGCCGCCGCCAGCAGGCCGGCGACGAACAGATTGATAATCAGAATGAATTCGGCGCTGCCCATTGTTCTTCATACCCCGCAGGACAGCAAACCATCGACGGGCGAAAAAGACGTTAACGGGCGGCATGATGACATAGTCGTTGGCCGAAGCGCGTTCGCCTTCAGCCGACGCTGGCGTTCTCCGGAACGAAGACGGTTTCCGCCCGCTCGTAGGACAGGCGCACGCTGTCGCGGCCGTTCTTCTTGGCCTTGTAGAGTGCCTCGTCGGCGCGCTGCATCAACGGCGCCAGCCCTTCATCGCCGGTGCGGGCGGCGACGCCAAAGCTTGCCGTCACCCTGACACCCGGCGGCAGGGTGGCGACGCCATCGGACGAATAGAGCGAACGGATCGCCTCGGCGAACAGGCGCGCCGAAGCAAGATCGCACAGCGGCAGGAGCACGGCGAACTCCTCGCCGCCGATGCGGCCGGCAGCACCCCGCGTGCCGGTGGCGAAACTCAGCTTGGCGGCGAAATCGGCGATGACCCTGTCGCCCGCCGCATGCCCGTGCTGGTCGTTGAGCGCCTTGAAGTGATCGAGGTCGGCCAGCACCAGCGCAACCGGGAGCCTGGCCGAGTCACACTGCCGCAGAAGCAGAGCCGCCCGTTCCTCGAAGCCGCGGCGGTTGAGCAGGCCGGACAGCGGATCGGTGTAGGTCTCGGCCTTCAGCGCCTTCATCACGTCGAGCGCGGCGGCGGTAAACAGCGAGAGCGCGATCAACAGCGACAGCAACGCCTGCGACAGCAGCGCCGTAGTCCAGTAGGACGAGGAATAAAACCCGTCATAGGTCGTGAAGGGGCCATGCACGACGACGATGGCGAGGGTGCGGCCGATGAAATTGAGCCCGGAAAGCAGCGCCAGCACGAACAGGATCATCTCCGTCGGGCCATTTCTGCGCACGGTGCGCAGTTCCGCGGCGACCAGCAGGCTGAGGCCGCCGAAACCGAAATTCATCGAGAGAATCCGCCATGTCAGGTCCGGCTGGACGAACAGGAACCAGCACAGCGCCGACAAGCCGCCGCCCGCCAGAATGCCGATCCCGACATAGGGCACGCGCCGCCCGTAACGCGAAACGATCGCCCCGGCCAGGCAGCAGGCGGCAATGGTGAAGCATATGTTGGACAGGAGCTTGGTCGGCGCCATGCCGATCGGCAGCGTGAAATACTGCAGCAGGAAACCCGCCGGACAGAAGGTATAGCTGACAGCCAGCACGGCCAGATAGGGACGGTGGCGCTGATGGAACCACAGCACGAGGAACGCACCGCCGAGCGCCAGCGCTATCGTCGGATTGAGCAGCGCTATGAATAGGCCTGTGTCCAAAGGACCGTGACTTCCCCTCGCTTACGCCGGGGAAGACGTTAGGCCCCAAGCCCAAACAAGCAGTTAAACGACACCGGAAATATACAGGGATCGTCTCCTATCGGCGGGTCGCCGGCGCGATCCTTCAAAGCAATTCCAGGAAAAGTGTGAACGGTTTTCCGTCCGGAATTGCATCAAAACAAACAGAGCAAAACCCCGAGCCGCATTGCGGTCTCGGGGTTTGGCATGGTTCGCAACGGATTGCTGAGGTCAGTACCTATTTCCAGTCGCGGATGTCGACGAAATGACCGGCGATCGCCGCCGCCGCCGCCATCGCCGGCGACACCAGATGGGTGCGGCCCTTGAAGCCCTGCCGGCCCTCGAAATTGCGGTTCGAGGTCGAGGCGCAGCGCTCATGCGGCTTCAGCCGGTCGTCATTCATGGCCAGGCACATCGAGCAGCCCGGCTCGCGCCAGTCAAAGCCGGCGGCAAGGAAGATCTTGTCCAGACCCTCGGCCTCGGCCTGTTCCTTGACCAGGCCTGAGCCCGGCACGATCATGGCGTTGACGCGCGGATTGACGGTCTTGCCCTCGACCACCTTGGCGGCGGCGCGCAGATCCTCGATGCGGCCATTGGTGCAGGACCCGATGAAGACGCGGTCGAGCGCGATGTCGGTGATCTTGGTGCCCGGCGTCAGCCCCATATAGTCGAGCGCGCGCAGCTTCGATGTGCGCTTGTTCTCATCGGTGATGTCTTCCGGATTCGGCACGATGCCCTGCACCGAGACGACGTCCTCGGGCGAGGAGCCCCAGGAGACGATCGGCGGCAGTTTCGCCGCATCGAGCACGATCACCTTGTCGAAATGCGCGCCTTCGTCCGACTGCAGCGTCTGCCAGTAGGCAAGGGCCGCATCCCAGGCAGCGCCCTTCGGCGCGCGCGGCTTGTCCTTGACATAGGCGAAGGTCGTCTCGTCGGGCGCGATCAGGCCGGCGCGGGCACCTCCCTCGATCGACATGTTGCAGATGGTCATGCGGCCTTCCATCGACAGCGCGCGGATCGCCGCGCCGGCATATTCGATGACATAGCCGGTGCCGCCGGCCGTGCCGATCTCGCCGATGATGGCGAGGATGATATCCTTGGCGGTAACGCCTTCCGGCAGCACGCCGTCGACACGCACCAGCATGTTCTTGGCCTTGCGCTGGATCAGCGTCTGCGTCGCCAGCACATGCTCGACCTCCGAGGTGCCGATGCCATGCGCCAAGGCACCAAAGGCACCGTGCGTCGAAGTGTGGCTGTCGCCGCAGACGATGGTCATGCCGGGCAGCGTAAAACCCTGCTCCGGGCCGATGATGTGGACGATGCCCTGGCGGATATCGTTCTCGGAATAATATTCGATGCCGAAGTCCTTGGCGTTCGTCGCCAGCGCCTCGACCTGGATGCGGCTTTCCTCGTTCTTGATGCCGAACTTGCGCTCCGGCGAGGTCGACACATTGTGGTCGACCACGGCCAGCGTCTTTTCCGGATGCCGAACCTTGCGGCCGGTCATGCGCAGGCCTTCGAAGGCCTGCGGGCTGGTCACTTCATGGACGAGGTGACGGTCGATATAGAGCAGGCAGGTGCCGTCGTCCTGGCGGTCGACGACATGGTCGTCGAAGATCTTGTCGTAGAGGGTGCGCGGTGCGCTCATGTGCGTAAATCCGTCGATATGAAAATGGGGAAGAGGTGAGCGCCGGAAGCCAACCGGCCCGGCAAGCGGTCTGGTCAGTTCGGCCTAGCTAAGTCGGCTGGTCGGCGCGCCGCAGACGCGCGCGGAAAATCGCGACGGCAGGCGTTTTCTGTCCTGCAGCACGAAACCCTTGTAGGCCGGATCGCCAAAAAGCTCTTCCATGGCGCTGCTCATATCAATGTTTTGGCTTTTCGGCAATTGCGGCTGCCTTTTCAGGATCTGCGTTCCTCGCCCCACGAAGTGGGGAGAGGTGGCCCGGCGCAGCCGGGACGGAGAGGGGCCTGCGCGGCGTTGGGGATTCGTTGTCTCAGGGCCTGGTAGGCCCTTCATATCATGGCCTGTCCGGCGCGCCCGGTCTCTCACCGGGCTTTGGCTTCGCGAAAGTCGTCCCCCTCTCCGTCCCGGCTTCGCCGGGCCACCTCTCCCCCGCTTCGCAGGGGCGAGGAACCCAAGAGCCCCTCCCAATCAAAGCACCTCGAACACGAACGTCTTCACCAGCGCCTCCGGATCGCCGATCGCATAGCAGCGGAACCATGGGCTTTCCTCGACCGGCCGCCATTTTTGCGCCTGCGCAAGCTCATCGAACACGAGCTGAAACCCGCCGGCCTCAAAAACCTGGTCGCGCACGGTGAAGATGGCGTGGCCGCCCTTTCTGGTGATGCGCACCAGTTCGTGCAGGCCGGAGGCCGGCGCATGGCCGATGGTGAACACGCCGGTGGAGAAGAAAGCGCGAAAATGCCCGTCCGGCCAGGGCAGCGGACCGCCGAGCATCGCATTCTTCAGTTCGCTGTAGGCATTGCGGCTGCCGGCGATCTTGAGCATGTCGTCGGACAGGTCGAGCCCGGCAATGTCATGATAGCCAAGCGCCTTGAGAGATGGCCCCGACAGACCGGTGCCGCAGCCGGCGTCTAGCAGTGGCCCTTCGCTCAATGGCACATGGCGCGACACCCAGGCGGTGATCAGGAACGGCAGCAGATAGCCGAGCGAAGCGGTCTCGCTGTCATATGTCGCGGCCCATGCCGCATAGGCCTTGGCGAGCGCTTCCGGCGTATCGGCCGCATAGACGGAATCCAGCGCCGCATTGGCCTTGTCGACGATCATGGGACTCTCCGGAGCTGGTCGCATTCTGCCATCGTAGCGCCGTCTTCGCCGGACTTCTATTCCCCGTGCTGGTTTCGCAACCGCTTCTCCAGCGCCCGCAGGGCCAGCGACAGGCCGACGGTGAGGATGAGATAGATATAGGCGACGATCGAGTAGGTCTCGAAGAAGCGGAACGAGCCGGCGGCATAGACCTTGCCCATCTGGGTGATATCGGCGACGCCGAGCACCGAGACCAGCGAGGAATCCTTGACCATGGCGACGAAATCATTGCCGAGCGGCGGCAGGATGGTGCGGATTGCCTGCGGAAACACGATTAGCCGGAAGCGCTGGGCACGCGTCAGCCCGAGCGCCTTGGCCGCCTCGATCTGGCCTTTCTCGACCGCCTGGATGCCGGCGCGAAACACTTCGGAGATGAAGGCGGAATAGCCGATGGTCAGCGCCATGATGGCGCGCCATAAGAGCGACACGTCGCGCACCAAAAGCTCGCCGAGGATACCGGCATTCTGCAACGGTGCTGTCAGCGCGTTCCACGCAGCGACGAAGGCCGGCGCGCCGGCGAAGGCTATCCAGAACAGCAGCACCAAGATCGGCACGCCGCGGATGATCTCGACATAGAAGCGCGCGACCTGGCGCAGCACACGCGAGCCGGACAATCCCATCAGCGCGATGCCAAGCCCGATCACTGACGCCAGCGCGAAGGCAATGACGGTGACGAAGACGGTGATGCCGATGCCCTTTGCGACGGTGGCGAAAACCTGGGCGTAGAGGCCGCTCGTCGCGATAAAGACGGCGGCCGCAAGCGCAAGCGTCGCGGCTACGGCTAGCCACCAGGGGAACTCGGATTTGGCGGAGGAGGTTGCGGGCGTTGCCATCAGGCGACAGCGATCAAGGTGGCTTTCCGAAAGCCGGGCGCCAAGGCACCCCCCTCTGGCCTGCCGGCCATCTCCCCCTCAAGGGGGGAGATTGGCAGCTTCACCCTCGCCGCCCATCCTGCAACTTTGGAGATTGGCGAAGACCGAAGCGACATCCGATCTCCCCCCTCGAGGGGGAGATGCCCGGCAGGGCAGAGGGGGGTAGCCTGGCGCAATGCCAGCGGGATTTTCGACGCACAACCGTCGAGCATCATTCGCGCCAAGACGAGCTCACTGCCCCATCTTGTAATCAAGAAACCACTTCTTGTTCAGCGCATCCAGCGTGCCGTCGGTTTTCAGCGCTGCGATCGCCGCATTGACCGGCTTCACCAGGTCGGATCCTTTCGGGAAGATAAACCCAAAATCCTCGGTGCCGAGCGGTCCGCCGATCAACTTCAGCTTGCCTTCGGAGGCATCGACATAGCCCTTGCCGGCAGTGCCGTCGGTAAGCACCACGTCGACGTCGCCTGACTTCAGCGCCTGCACCGTGGCGCCGAACGTCTCGAACAGTTTTATCCTCGGGTTCTGCTCATTGCCGTCGAGCACGCTGTAGACGGCGGTGTAGAAGGGCGTCGTGCCGGCCTGCGCGCCGATCAGCCCGTCCTTGAAGGCGCCGAAGGTCTTGGCGTCGGTGAAGCGGCTTTCGTCGCCACGCACCAGCATGAACTGTTCCGAGCGCATATAGGGGTCGGAGAAGTCGACCTTCTCCTTGCGGTCGTCCTTGATGGTGATGCCGGTCATGCCGATGTTGTACTGGTTGTCGGAAACCGCCTGGATCATCGCGTCCCAGGAAGTGTTCTGGTACTCGACCTTGAAGTTCAGCCGCTTGGCGATCTCATCCATCGCGTCATATTCCCAGCCGATCTGTTTTCCCGTCTTGGCATCGATGAACTGCAGCGGCGGATAGGCGTTTTCCGTCACCACAACCACCTTCTTGCCGCCGAGATCGGGCAGCGCCTGCGCCCATGCGGCGACGGGCGCGAGTAGGCAGGCCAGCAGGCCGGCCAGCAGCAGTTTCGATTTGGTCATGACACACTCCCGGAACGTGAAACGCCCCCATCCGTTTGGGGCTTGCAGGAAAATCCGGCGCCGACTTTAGCTTTCCGCAAGCGCCATGCAAGCCGATCCGCTGCACCGCTTGGCGCGATAGCGGATTCCCATGCTTTCAATCGGCGGATTCCGGAACGATCGTGTCGTGGTGAGGATCAGTCGCGATCCGCCGCATTCTCGGTAGCGTTCCGCAACCGAGTGACCAAACGGCTGACCGTCGCGTGCAGGGCCTTCAGCTCGCCAGGCTCCAGCGGCATGCTGCAGGCAAGCCCGGAGGACACCTCCTTCATCCGCCCGCGCAGCGCATGGCCCTTGGCGGTCGGCTCGACCAGCACGCGGCGCTCGTCCGCCGCGTCGCGCCGACGCGTGACCAGACCACCTGCTTCCAGTCGTTTGAGCAGCGGGGTCAGCGTCGCGGAATCCAGGCCCAGCGCCGCGCCAAGCGCCCCCACCGTGCTCGGCGCGTGCTCCCACAGCGCCAGCATCGCCAGATATTGCGGATAGGTGAGCCCGAGCGGATCGAGCAACGGCCGATAGAGCTTCGTCATCAGCCCGCTCGCCGAATAGAGCGCGAAACAGAGCTGCTGGTCGAGCCGCGGAACGGGAAAAGTCCCGGCGGTTGCCGCCGGGACGTCGCTGGCACTCTCTATGGTCTTTGTCGTCATGCTGCCTTTGCCGGAAGCGCCACTGCCGAAAGCGCTACCTCGACATTGCCCTTGATGGCGTTGGAATAGGGACAGATCTGGTGCGCCGCCGATACAAGCGCTTCCGTGGCCGCCTGATCAAGGCCTTTCGTCTCGGCCGACAGCGAAACGCCAAGCGCGAAACCGCCCTGGCCATTGGGGTGCAGGCTGACATTGGCCGTCACCACAGCGTCCTCGAGCGGTAGCTTCTGCTTGCCGGCGATGAAGCGCATGGCGCTTTCGAAGCACGCCGCATAGCCGGCAGCAAACAGTTGCTCCGGATTGGTGGCGCCACCCTTGCCACCCAGTTCCTTCGGCATGGCAAGGTCGACGCTGAGCAGGCCATCATTGGTCCGTACATGGCCGGCGCGGCCGCCGACGGCACGGGCTTCGGTGGAGTAGAGTGCAGGCATTTCGTTTCTCCAATTATTTTATGCACGATTGTTTAGTGTACAAGATAATTGGAGTCAACCAAAGCTGGGGCAGATTTTCCGCCTGGAGCAAGCCGATCCCATCGGGACGGGCTCTGCCTGCCCCCAAACGAAAAAAAGGCAGCCGAAGCCGCCTTTCCGAAGAATGCGTATCGAAAAACTTATTCGGCGGTAGCCGCTTCCGCGGCCTTGGCGGCCTCGTCGGCGGCCTTGGCGGCTTCGTCGGCGGCCTTCTTCTCGGCGGCTTCTTGGGCGGCCTTCTCGGCGGCCAGCGCCTGGGCAGCGGCGACTTTCTCGGCCTCGATGCGCGCCTTCTCGGCGTTCAGCGCATCACGCTCCTCGTCGTTCAGCTTGCGGGCGCGCACGCCGGTGTTCTCGGAGATACGGGCCGACTTGCCGCGGCGGTCACGCAGGTAATAGAGCTTGGCGCGGCGCACCTTGCCGCGGCGCACGATCTCGACGCCCTCGACCATCGGCGAATAGACCGGGAACACGCGCTCCACGCCTTCGCCGTAGGAGATCTTGCGGACGGTGAAGTTTTCCTGGAAGCCGGCGCCGGAGCGGGCGATGACGACGCCCTCATAGGCCTGGACGCGGGTGCGGGTGCCTTCGGTCACGCGGACCTGAACGCGCACGGTGTCGCCGGGCTGGAATTCGGGAAGCTTGCGCTTGGCTTCGATCTTGGCGGCCTGTTCGGCCTCGAGCTGACGGAGGATATCCATCTCTTAAAAATCCACTTCTTGTTCTTCCGACAGTCAGAGCGTCCGACACTCGCCTTGCAGTTCCATTGACCGCTCGGCTATGCCCTTTGTCGGAGACATCGGGCAGGGGCGACTACACCGTCATTGTTGACGGGCCAGAAGATCGCGCTTGGCAGATTGTTCTTCCGGTTCGGGCGGGCACATACAGCTATTTCGACGCTTTGTCACGCCTTGGCCCTGTCTTTTTTGCGCGCATGCCATCACGCAATTGTCCCGGGCGGGGTTGCGCCCTCCTGTCAAGCTTCCTAATCCGGGGCAAGCATTCAGTCTTCGGCGGCGCCCTGATGTCTGTTTTCGACGTGATCCTGCTCTTTCTGGCGGGTTTTTTGTCAGGCGCCGCCAACGCGGTCGCCGGCGGCGGCACGTTCATCACCTTCGGTGCCATGACGCTGGTCGGCCTGCCGCCGATCGTCGCCAACGCCACCTCTTCGGTGACGCAGTTTCCCGGCTACGTCACCTCGACGCTCGCCTACGCCGCAGACATCAGACATTTCTGGCGCCAGGCATTGCTGCTCTGTCTGATCTCGGCCTTCGGCGCGCTGGCCGGCGCGCTCATCCTTTTGGCGCTCGACAATCCGTCCTTCCGCGCCATGGTGCCGTGGCTGCTGCTGGCCGCAACTGCTCTCTTCGCTGCCGGGCCATGGCTGAAGCCGTCGCCGAAGCCGGATCATGAAGCGTCTGTGGGCTCGCTCGTCGGCTCGCTGGCACAGTTCCTGACCTCCATCTATGGCGGCTTCTTCGGCGCGGGCATGGGCGTGATGATGCTGGCGACGCTTGGCCTTACCCAGTCAGGCGACTATCACAAGCTGAACGCACTGAAGAACATGCTGGCCATGGTCATCGCCGCGATCGCCATCCTGGTCTTCGTCTCCGGCGGCGTCATCGCCTGGCCGCAGGCGATCGTCATGATCCCGGGCGGCGCGCTCGGTGGCTATGCCGGCGTCTGGATCGCCAAACGCGTGCCGCAAAATGTCGTGCGCGGCTTCGTCGTCGCCGTCGGCCTCTTTCTCGCCTTCTATTACTTCGCCAAGGGGTGAACCCGACCATTGCCGGAAGCTTTCTCGGCATCGGTCTCGTTCGTCACCATGGAATTCGCCAGCTCCCCCACCCGCCGCAGTGCGTGCCGGTGGGCATCGTCCCAGCGTCCGCCCAGCCCCAGCCGGATGCAGTGGCCGAAATGGTTTGTGGCGCTGAACATCTTTCCAGGCGCAATCACGATGTTCTCCGCCAGGCAGACCCGGAACAGCTCAAGCGAGTCGATGCTGTGCGGCAGTTCCACCCAGAGAATAAACCCGCCCTGCGGATCGGTGACGCGCGTTCCCGCTGGAAAATTCCGCGCTATCAATCCGCGCGCCTCGTCGACCCGCGTCGCGACCGTCGCGCGCAATTGACGGTATCCGGCCTCGATGCCCGGCTGCGTCAAGAGGTCGGCCATTGCACGCTCCAGCACCGCCGTCTGGCTGCCGCTGGTCGATTCCTTCAGGCGCACGAGCTTGGCACCCCAGCGCCCGGCCTCCACCCAGCCAAGCCGAAGGCCTGGCGCGATCGTCTTGGAGAACGACCCGCACATCATGACGTGCCCGGTCGCATCGAATGAGCGCACCGCGCGGCGCTGTTCGTCCAGCTCGGCGAGATCGTTGTAGAGGACGTCCTCGACCAGCGGGATGCCACGGTCGGCAACCATCCGCGCCAAATGCTGCCGGTCGGCCACGGGAATACTTGATCCGATCGGATTGGAAAGCGTGGGCACTGCGAGCACGGCCTTGATCGGTTGAGTGTCGAAGGCGAATTGCAGCGCATCGAGCGAGAAGCCGGTGCGTGGATGGGTCGGGATCTCGAGCGCGCGCAGGTGCAGGTTCTCGAGGATCTCCAGGAAGGCAAACAGGGTCGGCGATTCCAGCGCAACGATGTCGCCCGGTTTCGTCACCGCCCGCAGGCACAGCGTGATCGATTCCAGGCAGCTGTTGGTCACGACGATGTCCTGTGGGTCGAGCTGGCAGCCCATGCGTAGCGCATGGCGTGCAATGGCGCGCCGCAGGCTCTCGTCGCCATAGCCGGTCGTGTAGTTGCACAGTGTCGCCCGGTGGCGTTGCACGGCGCGGCTGACGGCACGGCGGACACGCTCCTCGGCAAACAGGTCCGCACTCGGACAGGCAGCGCCGAAGGAGATGTAGGCGGGATCGTGCGCGAGATGCATCACTCGCGCCGCGAGCGAACCGACGTCCACCGCCATGGAATCTGCCGGCGGATTCGATGTCTCCGGTTCGGGCAGGCTCGGCGACCGTGTCGCGACGAAATAGCCCGAGCGCGGTCGCGCTTCGATCAGGTGCGCATCCTCCAGCATGCGATAGGCCTGCAGCACGGTGCCGATCGACACGGCGCGGCTGCGCGCCAGTTCGCGCACGGAGGGAATGCGTTCGCCCCGCATCAGCGTACCCGCCCGGATCGGCGTCGCGATCGAATGCGCGAGCTGCAGGTAAAGGACCTCTGCGGATTGATCGTCTTGCATGTGCAATGCCTACCGCAAAATCGACTGAGCCGACTGACACAGATTGCAGGCACTTCGCCTGGTACAGATGCCCGATAATCCTCACTGTACCATATCAGATGCCCGCTGGCTGTGACTGTGCGTGCTGACGCTGGCGATCTACCGTTCAGCCCATGACCGATGTCGGCCCCGAGCCTGGTGGTCGAAATGGACCACGCAAAACAGCCAGCCGACACCAACGCATTCACACGGAGGACTGAGCCATGTTTCCGATCGATATCTGGTTGGCCTACACAATCGCGAGCGTCCTGATCGTGCTCGCGCCCGGACCCGACATCGTGCTCTCGATTGCGCGCGGCCTGAGCCAGGGCCGCCTCGCGGCGACGGTATCGGGAATGGGGGCCGGCACCGGCATCCTGATCCACTCGCTTGCCGCCACCTTCGGGCTGGCGCTGCTGATCCAGACCTCGGCCGCCGCGTTCCTGGCGCTAAAACTCGCCGGAGCTGCATATCTTGTCTGGCTGGGGGCGAAGGCGCTGTTCTCGCGAAATCTCGTCAGTTTCGCGCCGACGGCGCGGCGGCCTCTTCACGCGATCTACCTGGCGGGGCTGATGTCGAACGTCCTCAATCCGAAGATCGGACTGTTCGTGCTTGCCTTCATCCCGCAGTTCGTCAGCGCCGACCGCGGCCCGGTCAACACGCAGATGCTGACCTACGGCGCCTGGCTTGCCATCATCGCCGCCATCGGCCTTTCGCTCATCGGCGGCTTTGCTTCGGTTTTGAGCCGATGGCTGCTTAGCCGTCCGCGCGCGGTTGCCGGGATCAATATCGGCGCAGGCATCACGTTCGTCATGACCGGCCTGTCCGCCGCCGCGATGAAACACGGCTGAGCTTCATTGACATGCAGGTATTTACCTGCATGTTGGCCTCACAACGGAGTGAGGGCGATGGACGCCGACAAGGTTTTCAAAGCGCTGGGCGACCCGACACGCAGAAAGCTGCTTGACCTTCTGTGCGAGCAGAACGGGCAGACGCTCGGCCAGCTGTGCGAAAACCTGGAGATGGCAAGGCAGTCCGCCACTCAGCACATCGACCTGCTGGAGGCGGCCAATCTGGTGAGCACGGTCCGGCGTGGCCGGGAAAAGCTGCACTTCATCAACCCCGTGCCGCTGCACGACATCTACGAGCGGTGGGTGCGAAAATTCGAACGGCAGCGGCTCAGCCTGCTGCACGACCTGAAGCAAGAACTCGAAGGAGAGGACCGATGACCAGAGAGACGACCAGTTTTGTCTACGTGACCTATATCCGCTCTACGCCGCAAAAAGTGTTCGAGGCCATAACCAGGCCCGATATCGCCAGGCGCTACTGGGGCCACGAGAACGTCTCCGACTGGAAGGCGGGATCGAAATGGGAACATATCCGCGCCAATGACGAGCGCACCGTCGAACTCGTTGGCAAGGTCGCCGAAATCTCGCCGCCGACCCGTCTCGTGATGACCTGGGCGAACGCCTCGCAGGCCGACGATCCGTCGCAGTACAGCCGGGTGACGTTCGGCATCGAGGAATACGAGACCATGGTGCGGCTGACCGTCACCCATGACGAGCTCGAAGCCGGCAGCGGCATGGCGAAAGGCATCAGCCAGGGCTGGCCGGCGGTGCTGTCCAGCATGAAATCCTTCCTCGAAACCGGCAGCGGAATCGACCTTTTCGCCAAGCCGAAATCGGCCTGAAACGCTAGAGCGATTCCAGGAAAAGTGCGTAGCGGTTTTCCGTCCGAAATTGCGTGAAAACAAAGAGTTAGCGGGAGAACGACGATGAGCAAGATCTATGGCGGCGGATGTGCGTGCGGCGCAATCCGTTACGAAACGAGCAGCGAACCCATCTTCGAGAACCACTGCCAATGCCATGATTGCCAGAAACGCAGTGGCACTGGCCACGGATCCTATCTGACCTTCGGCCGGCGCGCCGATATGGCAATCACCGGCGAAGCGAAAACCTGGCGGTTGGCGGGCGACAGCGGCAACGAAAAGGTGCATGCCTTCTGCCCGACCTGCGGAACGCCGGTCTATCTGACATTCGCCGCCATGCCGGACCTGATCGCGGTCCACGCGACCAGCCTTGACGACCCAGGCCAATTCAATCCGCGGGTTGTGACATACAGCATTCGCGGCCATGCCTGGGACACGATGGGATCCCGTCTTGCAGAAGTTCGAGCGGATGCCCGGCTAATAGCCAACAGGGTAGCCAAGTTGTCGCCAGAGACTCTGAAGCGATCTCAGCCTTTGATCTTGCCGTTCTGCACCAGGTCCGGCCGTCGTGTTATTGTGAGCGCCTCGGACTCCGCACGCCGCCAGGCGGCGATCTTCTTGTGATTGCCCGACATCAGCACCTCGGGGATCGGTCGGCCCTCGAACTCCTGCGGCCTTGTATAGTGTGGGTGTTCGAGCAGACCGTTCTCAAAACTTTCTTCCTCGCCCGACACCGCATTGCCCATGACGCCGGGCAAAAGCCGCACCACCGCGTCGAGCAGCACCAGTGCGGCCGGCTCGCCGCCGGAGAGGATGAAGTCGCCGACCGAAACCTCCTCCAGCCCGCGCGCCTCGATCAGCCGCTGGTCGACGCCTTCGAAACGGCCGCAGAGGATGACAGCGCCCGGCCCGGCGGCGAGCTCGCGTACCCGAGCCTGCGTCAACGGTTTTCCACGCGGACTCATCAGCAGGCGCGGTCGCGCATCGCCCGGCGGCGAAGCATGGTCGATCGCCTTCGCCAGCACGTCGGCGCGCATTACCATGCCGGCGCCGCCGCCGGCAGGCGTGTCGTCGACGGTGCGGTGCCGGTCGGTGGCGAAATCGCGGATCTGGATCGCGTCCAGCGACCATGTCCCGGCCTCCAGCGCCCGCCCGGCCAGCGACAGGCCGAGCGCGCCCGGAAACATCTCGGGATAGAGCGTCAGCACCGAGGCGGCAAAGCTCACCGGTTGCCCCCGGCATCCCTTGGTCCGCGCGGCCGGCCCTTCGGATCGAAACCGTCGCGGCCGGACGCCTCGCTGTCCTCGTCGTCGACCAGGCCGGCGGCCGCCGGATCGACGCGAACAAAACCCTCGGCGATCGACACTTGCGGCACGGCGGCCTGCGTGAACGGGATCAGCACGCCCTTGCGCCCGCCTAGAGTCACGTCGAGTATGTCGCCGCCACCAAAATTGTGTACCGCCACGACCTTGCCGATCTCGGCGCCGGTGTCGTCCCTGACCGCCAGGCCGACCAGGTCGGCATGGTAGAATTCGTCCTCCTCGCCATCGTCCGGCAGCATCGAGCGGTCGACGAAGAGTTCCGTGCCGGCGAGCGCCTCGGCGGCGTTGCGGTCGCTGACGCCCTTGAACCGCACCACGACCACGGTGTTGGCCGGCCTGATGTCGATGATCTGGAAGGCGCGGCCGTCCCTGGCATAGAGCGGCCCGTAATCGGCCAGCGCAAGCGGCTCGCCGGTGAACGTCTTGACGCGCACTTCGCCCTTGATGCCATGCGCGGCGCCGATCACGGCCATCTGGACGGGGTTCTGGGGCTTGCTCATGGCGAAAGGTCCTTTGCCTTGCTCTATCCCTAGCCAGTTGTCATTTCAATGACGCGCTCTTCACCGCTTCCTAACCCGGCTGCCGGAAAATGGCCGGGAACTGGAAGAGCGCCATGCAGGAATTCCTCATCCCGGCAAAGCCCGACCTTCAGGCAGCGCGCGAAAGCTGGCTGAAGATGCTGGCGCGCGAACGCCGGCTGTCGCCGGAAACCGTCGAAGCCTATGAGCGCGACACGCGCCAGTTCCTGCATTTCCTGACCGGACATTGCGGCGGCCCGCCCGGAATTTCGGATATCGCCGATCTGCGCCCGGCAGACCTGCGCGGCTTTCTCGCCGCCCGCCGCAACGCCGGCGCCAGCGCCCGCACGCTCGGGCGAGGGCTGGCCGGCATCCGCTCGCTGCTGCGCTTTCTCGAACGGCGCGGCCTCGCCAATGCGGCGGGCGCGGCAGCGCTGCGCGCGCCGCGCCAGCCGAAGTCGCTGCCCAAGCCGCTGACCGCCGGCGACGCGCGGCACGTCGTTTCGGTGGAGGGCCAGTTGGCGGAGGAGCCATGGATCGCCGCCCGCAACGCCGCTGTGCTGACGCTGCTCTATGGCTCGGGCCTGCGCATTTCCGAGGCGCTCGGCCTCAGCGGCGCCGACCTGTCGTCGGAGACCGACACCGTGCTGCGCATCACCGGCAAGGGCGGCAAGACGCGGCTGGTGCCGGTGCTGCCGGTGGCGCTCAGGGCAGTTGCCGAATACCGGCGGCTCTGCCCCTATCATATCGACCCGAAGGGGCTGCTGTTTCGCGGCGCCCGCGGCGGTCCGCTCAATCCGGCCATCGTCCAGCGCGAGATGGCAAAACTGCGCTCGGCGCTCAATTTGCCGGATACGGCGACACCGCACGCGCTGCGCCATTCCTTCGCCACGCATCTGCTCGGACGCGGCGGCGACCTCCGAACCATCCAGGAACTCTTAGGCCATGCCAGCCTGTCGACCACCCAGATCTACACCGGCGTCGACACCGCACGGCTGCTCGAAATCTACGACTCCGCGCATCCGAGGGCGTGATCGGCTTGGGTCTCAGAACAATTTTGCCACGCCGGTTAACCGTTTTGCCGCTTTTTTCCCTTAAGACGCAGGCCATGAAACGTGTCATCGCCACCGCTGACCGCGCGGCCTCTGTGTCGCTCAAGCTGCTTGTTGCGTTCAACGTCCTGTTTTTCCTGTCTTTCCTGATCGTCGCGCTGCTTGCGGCCGGCAGGGCGCATGCGCAGACGCCGGTCTGCAGCGGTGCCGACATGCTGTCGGCATTGCAGAAGGACAACCCGGACACCTACCGCAAGATCGAGACGGAGGCGGCCGCGACCCCGAACGGCAAGGGATTGTTGTGGAAACTGGAAAAGGCCGGCGAGAAGCCATCCTGGCTGTTCGGCACCATGCATATGACCGACCCGCGCGTCACCACGCTGCCGCCCGCCGCGCAAACGGCCTATGACGCCGCAGACACTATCATCATCGAGACCACGGAAGTGCTCGACAAGCAGAAGATGATGGCGGCCATGCTCAACGAGCCGGACCTGATGATGTTCACCGACAACACCACGCTGTCGTCGCTGCTGTCGCCGGACGATGCCGCGGTGGTGAACAAGGCACTCGACGCACGCGGCATTCCGCCGGGCAGCGTGTCCAAGATGAAGCCGTGGCTGTTGTCGGCCATGGTGGCGCTCCCGGTTTGCGAGGTCGCCCGCCAGGCCGGCGGCACGCCGGTGCTCGACGTCAAGCTCGCGCAGGATGCCATGGCTTCAGGCAAGACCGTCGAAGGTCTGGAAACGGTCGCCGGCCAGCTGCGCGCCATGGCCTCGCTGCCGCTCGCCTTTCACATGAAGGGGCTGGTCGACACACTCAAGCTCGGCGACAGGATAAACGACGTCAACGAAACCATGATCGTGCTCTACTTGAACGGCGACACCGGCATGTTCTGGCCGCTGTTCCGCGCGATCCTGCCAGGCGATGGCGACGACGCGGCGGGCTACGCGGCCTTCGATCAAACCATGATCACCAGCCGCAACCAGGTGATGGCTGACCATGCCGGACCAATCCTCGCTCGCGGCAACGCCTTCATGGCGGTCGGCGCCATGCACCTTCCGGGCGCGCAAGGCCTGGTCGAGGATTTTCGCAAGGCGGGTTATACCGTCACCGCCGTGCGCTGATCTGCACGGTCGGGTTGCACGTCGAATCACGCGAGTCGCCGTCCTTGTCGGGATTCGCCCTGATTCGCAGATCGATGGCGGACGGGTCCTGTTTTCAGCGAAAAAGGCCAAAGCGGTTGGCTTCCGCTCGCTCGCGGCCAAATTTGCGGGGGAAATACATGCCAACCAGCGATTCCGGGTTAAAATTGCCCTGCTTTCGGCATTTTCCAAGCGTAGTATGAAACCCGTTCAACGGTTGCGCGTTGATGGGTGTTGATTGATACTTTTCATCCTCGGAGGACACTTTATGGCGAACCCAAACGACCCCTTCACCTCTCCTGGCCCTGCGCCCAAATCGGGTGGCGGCGGTAGCGGCTGGCTGATTGCCCTGGTTGTCATCATCCTGGCCATCGTCGCGTACTATGTTTTCGGAAGAAGCGGCGAACACCCCTCGGCGCCCGCCGAACCGCCGGCCGCCAGCACACCGGCGCCTGCGCCCGCACCGGCTGAGCCGATGAAGCCCGCCGAACCGGCTCCCGCACCTGCGCCAGAACCCGCTCCGGCTCCCGCACCAGCCCCGGCGCCTGCTCCAGAACCTGCACCGGCGCCTGCACCAGCCCCGGCGCCCGCACCGGCCAACTGATCAGGCCCTGAATTCAACGACGAACGGCCCGCTGCAAAGCGGGCCGTTTTGTTTTGGGGCAAGACACGCGAAAGGCTCCTTTAGAAACTCGCTCCGGTGAGTCAGCTGGCGTGGTTTTCGAGAACCGGCGCGCAGCGGACATTTGGGGCCGTGAGCACCGGAAGCGCAGAAAACCGCGTCAGATGGCCGCCGGAGTAGAGTTTATGAAGGGGCCTTAGATGTGGATCGGCTTGAAGAACGTGGCCAGCGCCGCTTCCTTCACCGCTTCCGACATTGTCGGGTGCGCATGGCAGGTGCGGGCGAGATCTTCCGACGAGCCGCCGAATTCCATCAGCACCGCCGCCTCGTGGATCATCTCGCCGGCGCCGAAGCCGACGATGTGGACGCCAAGCACGCGGTCGCTCGCCTTGTCGGCCAGTATCTTGACGAAGCCGTCGGTGTGCAGCATGGCGCGCGCCCGGCCGTTGGCCGTGAACGGGAATTTGCCGGCCTTGTAGTCGATGCCGGCCTTCTTCAGCTCCTCCTCGGTCTTGCCGACCGAGGCGATTTCCGGGCTGGTGTAGACGACGTTCGGGATCACGTCATAATTCACGTGGCCGGCCTGGCCGGCAATCGACTCTGCCACCGCCACGCCCTCGTCCTCAGCCTTGTGCGCCAGCATCGGCCCGGCGATGACGTCGCCGATAGCGTAGATGCCCGGCACATTGGTCCTGAGATGGCCGTCAGTCTTGACCCGGCCGCGCTCGTCGACCTCGACGCCGGCTTCCTTCAACCCGAGACTGTCGGAATAGGCGCTGCGCCCGGTCGAGATCAGCACCGCATCGGCCTCGATCGTCTCGGCGGCACCGCCCTTCACCGGTTCGAAAGTGACGGTCGCACCCTTCTTGGCCTTGGCGACGCCGGTGACCTTGGCGCCGAGCTTGAACTCGAAGCCTTGCTTGGAAAGCATGCGGTGGAACTGCTTGGAGACCTCGCCGTCCATGCCGCCGAGGATCGTGTCGAGGAACTCGACGACGGTGACCTTGGCGCCGAGCCGCGCCCACACCGAGCCGAGTTCGAGCCCGATGACGCCGCCGCCAACCACCACCAGATGGCCCGGCACCTTGGCCAGCGACAGCGCGCCGGTCGACGACACGATGACCTTCTCGTCGATATCGACCTTGACGCCGGGAATGCCGGCGACGTCGGAACCGGTGGCGATGACGATGTTCTTGGTCTCGATCTCCTCGACCTTGCCGTCCTCGCCGGTGACCGAGACCTTGCCGGCCGCGACCACCTTGCCGGTGCCGTGAAAACTATTGATCTTGTTCTTCTTGAACAAGAAGGCGACGCCGTTGACGTTGGCCGCCACCGTTGCGTCCTTGTGCGCCATCATCTTCTTCAGATTGAGCTTCGGCGTCACCTCGACGCCGAGCGCGTCGAAGGAATGGCCGGCCTCAGCGAACACCTCGGAGGCATGCAGCAGCGCCTTGGACGGGATGCATCCGATGTTCAGGCAGGTGCCGCCGAAAGTCGCGTTCTTCTCGACCACGGCCGTCTTCAGCCCGAGCTGTGCTGCCTTGATGGCGCAGACATAGCCGCCGGGTCCCGATCCGATGATAACGACGTCATAAGCCATGATGGTGTCCTTCTTGGTCCGGCCGTCAGCGGCCGCCGCTTACATTCAGGATCGCGCCCGTCGAATAGGACGCCGCGTCCGACAACAGATAGAGGATTGCGCGCGCGACTTCATCCGATGTGCCCGCCCTTTTCATCGGCAGCGTATCCTGGATGCGCGCCACGCGGTCGGGCTGGCCGCCGGAGGCATGGATTTCGGTGTCGATGATGCCCGGGCGCACCGCATTGACGCGGATGCCCTCGGTCGCCACCTCGCGGGCAAGCCCGAGGGTGAAGGTATCGATCGCGCCCTTGGATGCCGCGTAGTCGACATACTCACCCGCCGAGCCATGCGCTGAGGCGGCCGACGAGACGTTGACGATGGCACCACCCTTGCCGCCGTGCAGCGTCGACATGCGCCTGACCGCCTCGCGCGCGCAGAGGAAGGATCCGACGACATTGATGCGCATCATGCGTTCCAGCCGCGCGCCACTCATCTCGTCGAGGCGCGCCTTGACGTCGACGATGCCGGCATTGTTGACGAAGGCATCGAGCCGCCCCCAGGCACGGTCGACCGCCTCGAACATTGCCAGGACATCGGCCTCTTTGCCGACATCGCCTCTGACCGCGATCGCTTCGCCGCCGCCAGCCTCGATCTCAGCGACCAGCGCCCTGGCGGCGCCTTCATTGGCGGCATAGTTGACTGCGACGCGGTAGCCGGCTTCCGCTCCGAGCCGGCAGACCGACGCACCGATGCCGCGGCTGCCGCCGGTGACCAGAAGAACCTTTTGCGCCGCGCTCATTCCTGGCAGCCCTTCAGCAGAAACACATCCCACGGCACCTTGGAAAAACCGCTGGCGCCATAGGCCGCCGACATCTGCAGGGACGGCCCGAGGTCGGGGAAGATCAGCGTCTTCGGCGCGTCGACGCCTTCGGCCGGCAGCAAGGCGATATTGCCCTTGTCGTCGGAACTGTAGACGACACCTTCCCAGACCGTGCAGGCGGCGAGCTCATCGCCGGTGACGTCGCCTGTCGGGCATTTGTACATCAGCGAACCATGCGGCCGTGCCACGCCATCCGTCCACATGACGATGCCGTCCAGCACGACGCCCTTGTCGAGCACCATCTTGAAGCTGTTGGTGACGGTGGCCGAGTCCATGGTCGGCCTGAAATCGATGCCGGCCTCGCTTTCGGCATCCGCATAGACGGCAAGCGCCAGCGGACAGGCGGCGAGCGCGGTAATCGGTGCCATCACGACCACTGCTATCGATGCAGCCAGTGCACGCTCGGAAATGCGGGAGGGCCGGATCGTCATTCGCTTCTATCCGCCCTGAACATCCCGGTCGACAATGGAGACCGCAGTCAGAAAGTAGTCTATCTCAAAGACAATTTTTGCATTGCCGTCCACCGGAATGGTGCTGACCTCGTATTTGAGAGTCAAATAGCGGGAGCCTTCCGCCAGCTCGACATAAATGTCGCGTTCATCGCCGCCACCGACTCTCCACTTGAATTCGGATTTGTTCAGGAACTGCAGCGCCTTCGGCAGCGCGTGAAGCGCAATCGGCTTGCTTCCGGAAAAAATTGCCGGATGCCTTCCAAGATTGAGTTCGAAATCGCCGCGCCAGGTCGCCATCAGATACCGATTACCAATCCTGCGGTGGAAGGCTTGATGCTGATCGACCGCAAGCGAAAATCGGGACTGAAGAAGAACTCGCAATTCGTGCCATAGATGCACCACGCCGACGCGGTGTCTCCGTGGCGATAATAATTGTCCGCCCGCACATCCTCCGGGTCGATCAAGCCTCGAACCGTTTCACGGCTGCTTTTGCCGAGTTCGATCGGCCCCGCCCGGCCTGTCGTGACAAGCTCGAACAGATCGATCGGCTCGACAGGCTCAGCCACAGCACCAGACCTTAAAGGTCGAGCACCAGCCGTTCCGGATCCTCCAGGCTTTCCTTGACGCGCACCAGGAAGGTCACGGCTTCCTTGCCGTCGACGATGCGGTGATCGTAGCTCAGCGCCAGGTACATCATCGGCCTGATGACGATCTGGCCGCCGACCACCACCGGCCGGTCCTGGATCTTGTGCATGCCGAGAATGCCCGATTGCGGTGCGTTGAGGATCGGCGTCGACATCAACGACCCGTAAACGCCGCCGTTGGAAATCGTAAAGGTGCCGCCCTGCATATCCGCCACCGAGAGCTTGCCGTCGCGCGCGGCAATACCCAACCGGCCGATATCCTTTTCGATCTCGGCGATCGACATCTGGTCGGCGTCGCGCACGACCGGCACGACAAGGCCTTTTTCCGTACCGACGGCGACGCCGATATGGGCATAGTTCTTGAAGATGATGTCGGTGGCGTCAATCTCGGCATTGACCGAGGGGATCTCCTTCAGCGCATGCGTCACCGCCTTGGTGAAGAAGCCCATGAAGCCGAGCTTCACGCCGTGCTTCTTCTCGAACACGTCCTTGTATTTGGTCCGCAGCGCCATCACCGCGCTCATGTCCACCTCGTTGAAGGTGGTGAGCATGGCGGCGGTCGACTGCGCTTCCTTGAGCCGGCGCGCGATGGTCTGGCGCAGCTTGGTCATGCGCACGCGCTCTTCGCGCGACGCGTCGTCGGCGGTTGACGGCGCGCGCACGGCAACCGGTGCCGCCTTCGGCGTCTCGGCCGGCTGCGACGGCGCGCCCTTGGCGATGGCATCGAGCACGTCGCCCTTCAGCACCTGGCCGCGCTTGCCCGAGCCCGCGATCTGGTCGACCGCGAGATTGGCCTCGGCGATCAGCTTTGCCGCGGCCGGCGCCGGCGGCATGGAGCGCTGTTCGATCGCGCCGGCGTCGCCGGCGATCTTGGCGCTCTCGGCCGCGGCCTGCTTGACGGTGGACGCCGCCTCGGGGCTCGACGCCTGTGACACCGCCTGCGGCTTGGTCTCCTGCTTGGCCTCTGACTTGGCCGCCGGAGCGCCGGCGCCAGCCGAAATCGTCCCCAGCAGCGCGCCGACCTCGACCGTCTCGCCTTCCTTGACGGTGATCTCGGACAGCGTTCCGGCGCTTGCTGCCGGCACCTCCACCGTCACCTTGTCGGTTTCGAGCTCGACCAGCGGCTCGTCGGCGGCGATCGTGTCGCCGACCTTCTTGAACCATTTGCCAATGGTCGCCTCGGTGACGGATTCGCCGAGTGTGGGGACGCGGATTTCGGTAGCCATTGTGCCTGTCCGTTCTGTCTCTTGAAGGGTTCTATTCGCCGAGCGCGTCGTCGAGCAAGGCGGCGAGCTGGCTGAGATGCTTCGACATCAGTCCGGTCGCCGGCGAAGCGGCAGCCGGCCGGCCGGTGTAGCGCACCCGCTGATGCTTGGCGTCGATATGCGCCAGCACCCATTCGAGATACGGATCGATGAACGACCAGGCGCCCATGTTCTTGGGCTCCTCCTGGCACCACACCATCTCGGCGTTGCGGAAGCGCGACAGTTCGGTGATCAGCGCCTTGGCCGGGAACGGATAGAGCTGTTCGACGCGCAGCAGGTAGATGTCATTGATGCCGCGCTTCTCGCGCTCCTCGTAGAGGTCGTAATAGACCTTGCCCGAGCACAGCACGACACGGCGGATCTTGGAATCCTTGACCAGCTTGATCGCCTGGCCGGAAAGCAGCTGGGCATCGTCCCACAGCAGCCGGTGGAACGAGCTTTCGCCCGAGATCTCCGGCAGCGTCGACACCGCCCGCTTGTGGCGTAGCAGCGACTTTGGCGTCATCAGGATCAGCGGCTTGCGGAAATCGCGCTTCAGCTGCCGGCGCAGAATGTGGAAATAGTTAGCCGGCGTGGTGACGTTGGCCACCTGCATGTTGTCCTCGGCGCAAAGCTGCAGGAAGCGCTCGAGCCGGGCCGATGAGTGTTCGGGCCCCTGGCCTTCATAGCCATGCGGCAACAGGCAGACGAGGCCGGACATGCGCAGCCACTTGCGTTCACCCGACGAGATGAACTGGTCGAACACAACCTGGGCGCCGTTGGCGAAGTCGCCGAACTGTGCTTCCCACAAGGTCAGCGCCTTCGGCTCGGCCAGGCTGTAGCCGTATTCGAAGCCGAGCACCGCTTCTTCCGACAGCATCGAGTTGATGACTTCGTAGCCTGCCTGCGCCGCCGACAGATTGTTGAGCGGGATGTAGCGGGTTTCGTCGCTCTGGTCGTAGAGCACGGAATGGCGCTGCGAGAAGGTGCCGCGCTCGGAATCCTGGCCGGACAGCCGGATCGGATTGCCGTCGAGCAGGATGGCGCCGAAGGCCAGCGCCTCTGCCGTCGACCAGTCGATGCCTTCGCCGGATTCGATCGCCTGGCGGCGGTTCTCAAGGAAGCGCAGGATCGTCTTGTGCGCCTCGAAATCCTTCGGCACCTCGGTCAGCTTCTTGCCGATTTCCTTCAGCGTCTTGACCGGCACGGCTGTCTTGCCGCGCCGCTGTTCGTCGTGGTTGTCGGCCGTGCGCAGGCCCGACCAGGCGCCGTCCAGCCAGTCGGCCTTGTTGGGCTTGTAGTGCTGGCCGACCTCCCATTCCGATTCCAGATGCGCCCGCCAGTCGGCCTTCATCTTGTCATACTCGGCCTGGGTGATGTGGCCTTCAGCGATCAGGCGATCGGCATAGATCTGCACCGTCGTCTTGTGGTTGCGGATGCTGCGATACATGATCGGCTGGGTGAAGGCCGGCTCGTCGCCCTCATTGTGGCCGAAGCGGCGATAGCAGAACATGTCCACCACGACTGGCTTGTGGAACTTCATGCGGAATTCGGTCGCCACCTTGGCGCCGTGGACCACGGCTTCCGGGTCGTCGCCATTGACGTGGAAGATCGGCGCCTCAATCATCTTGGCCACATCCGACGGATAGGGCGACGAGCGCGAGAAACGCGGATTGGTGGTGAAGCCGATCTGGTTGTTGATGATGAAGTGCAGCGTGCCGGCGACGCGATGGCCGCGCAGGCCCGACAGGCCGAGGATCTCGGCGATCACGCCCTGGCCGGCGAAGGCGGCGTCGCCGTGCAGCAGCAGCGGCATCACCTTGGCGCGTTCCGACAGCGGCACGATTTCACCGCGCTCGCGGCCGGCGAACTGGTCCTGCTTGGCGCGTGCCTTGCCCATCACCACCGGGTCGACGATTTCCAGATGCGAGGGATTGGCGGTGAGCGACAGATGCACCTTGTTGCCGTCGAATTCGCGGTCCGACGATGCGCCGAGATGGTACTTGACGTCGCCCGAGCCCTCGACCTCGTCGGGAGCGGCCGAGCCGCCCTTGAATTCGTGGAAGATGGCACGGTGCGGCTTGGCCATCACTTGGCTGAGAACGTTGAGACGCCCGCGATGCGCCATGCCCAGCACGACTTCCTTGAGGCCGAGCTGGCCGCCGCGCTTGAGGATCTGCTCCAGCGCCGGGATCAGCGACTCGCCGCCATCGAGACCGAAACGCTTGGTGCCCTTGTACTTGACGTCGATGAACTGCTCGAAGCCTTCCGCCTCGATCAGCTTCTGCAGGATCGCCTTCTTGCCGGGAGCGGTGAAGGTGATCTCCTTGTCGGCGCCTTCGATGCGCGCCTGGATCCAGGCCTTCTCCTCGGGGTCGGAAATGTGCATGAACTCGACGCCGAGCGTCGAGCAATAGGTGCGGGTGAGGATCTCCAGCATCT
This sequence comes from Mesorhizobium sp. IMUNJ 23033, assembly GCF_044778005.1. Taxonomy (NCBI): domain Bacteria; kingdom Pseudomonadati; phylum Pseudomonadota; class Alphaproteobacteria; order Hyphomicrobiales; family Phyllobacteriaceae; genus Mesorhizobium; species Mesorhizobium sp. IMUNJ 23033. The sequence goes on along the minus strand of NZ_JBJACT010000010.1, from coordinate 5,185 downwards.
GCCGGATCGTGCCGAATTCAAGCCCGAGCACATTGTCGAGGAAGATCGGCCGGTCGTAGTCGGCGGCGACGAAGCCGTAATTCTCCGGCGACAGCTCGTTATAGTCCTCGAGCGGCTTGGCGATGCCGAGCGGGTCGAGATTGGCGTGCAGATGGCCGCGCATGCGGTAGGCGCGGATCATCATGATGGCGCGCACCGAATCGCGCGTCGCCTGGTGCACGTCGGCGTCGGACAGCGCGACGCCGTTGACGACCGCCTTCTCCTTGACCTTCTTCTCGATCGCCTTCTCGACGAGGCCCCAATTGCCGTCGAGCGCCGACACCAGTTCGCCATTGGCCTGCAGCGGCCAGGACGGCCTCGCCCAGGAAGCGCCCTTGGCGTTCTTGCGGACATCGCCGGCGTCATCCTGCAGCGCCGCGAAGAAGTCCTGCCATTCGGGATTGACCGATTCAGGATCGTTCTCATAGGCGGCGTAGAGCGCGTCGATATAGTCGGCATTGCCGCCATAAAGAAAAGAGGTAAGCGAAAACTGGTCGTTGGCCTGATCTTGTCGTGCCATTTTTGTCTGCGGAGCCCGGCTCCGTCTCCTTGTCAGAGTGAATGGTGAATAGTGAGTAGTGAATAGTCGGTAGTAAGCAGGGGAATTCCCCACTGCGCGCCGCTACTCACCCACTCTTTCCATTCACTATTCACTATTCACTACTCACTTAACCTTTGATCGCCTCGACCAGCGTCGTGCCCAGCCGTGCCGGCGACGGCGATACCTTGATGCCGGCCGATTCCATCGCCGCGATCTTGTCCTCGGCGCCGCCCTTGCCGCCAGAGATCACCGCGCCCGCATGGCCCATGGTGCGGCCGGCCGGCGCCGTGCGCCCGGCGATGAAGCCGGCCATCGGCTTGCTGCGGCCACGCTTGGCTTCGTCCTTGAGGAACTGCGCGGCGTCTTCCTCGGCCGAGCCGCCGATCTCGCCGATCATGATGATCGACTTGGTCTCGTCGTCGGCGAGGAACATCTCCAGCACGTCGATGAACTCGGTGCCTTTGACCGGATCGCCGCCGATGCCGACGGCAGTGGTCTGGCCGAGGCCGACATTGGTGGTCTGGAACACTGCCTCATAGGTAAGCGTTCCAGAGCGGGAAACAACGCCGACCGAACCCTTGCGGAAGATGTTGCCGGGCATGATGCCGATCTTGCATTCGTCGGGCGTCAGCACGCCCGGGCAGTTCGGCCCAATCAGCCGCGAAGTCGAGCGGTCGAGCCGTGCCTTGACCTTGACCATGTCCATCACCGGTATGCCTTCGGTGATGCAGACGATCAGCGGGATCTCCGCCTCGATCGCTTCGATGATCGCCTCAGCTGCACCCGCCGGCGGCACATAGACCACCGAGGCATTGGCGCCGGTCTTTTCCTTGCCTTCGGCGACGGTGGCGAAGATCGGCAGGCTCTCGCCCGTCGCGCCGGTCCAGGTCTCGCCGCCCTTCTTGGGGTGGATGCCACCGACCATCTTGGTGCCGTGATAAGCGAGCGCCTGTTCGGTATGGAATGTGCCGGTCTTGCCGGTCAGGCCCTGCACCAGCACCTTGGTGTTCTTGTCGACGAGAATGGACATTGGAGCCCTTTTCTAAAAACCGTTGATCGAGGAAGGCTGCGCGGTCATGGTCAGAGCCGCTTGAGATCGGCGACGGTGAGGTCGCTCTTGGCATTGCCGGTGTTTAAAGTCGTCGCCGGCTCGAACATCAGCACGATGGGCTGTTCGCTCAGCGAGCGCGGCCGGTGCTCGACGCCGCGCGGCACGACGATGAAGTCGCCTTCGCCGAGCTCGACCGGCCCGTCGCGGAAATCGATGGCGATACGCCCGCGCAGGACGAGGAAGGCTTCGTCCTCATTGTCATGCGCGTGCCAGTCGAAGACGTCGCCGAACTTGGCGACCTTCGCCTGGCTGTCATTGACGTCGCCGGCGATGTGCGGATCGAACACCTTAGTGATCGTCCGGTCCGCCGCCTCGACGAGGTTTATCTTGCGCGGAGGCACAGGCTTAGCCCTTCACCGCCTTGACGATCTTCTTGGCCGCGTCGTCAAGGTCATCCGCCGACACCACGTTCAAGCCGCTCTCGTTGATGATCTTCTTGCCGAGCTCGGCATTGGTGCCTTCCAGCCGCACCACCAGCGGCACTTGCAGCCCGACCTCCTTGACCGCGGCAATGACGCCCTCGGCAATGATGTCGCACTTCATGATGCCGCCGAAGATGTTGATCAGAATGCCTTCGACCGCCGGATCCCGGGTGATGATCTTGAACGCCGCCGTCACCTTCTCCTTGGAAGCGCCGCCGCCGACATCGAGGAAGTTGGCGGGTTCGGCGCCATAGAGCTTGATGATGTCCATCGTCGCCATGGCGAGGCCAGCGCCGTTGACCATGCAGCCGATGTTGCCGTCGAGCGCGACATAGGCGAGGTCGTATTTCGACGCCTCGATCTCCTTCTCGTCCTCTTCGGTGGTATCGCGCAATTCCATCACGTCGGGGTGGCGGAAGAGAGCGTTGTTGTCGAACGACACTTTCGCGTCGAGCACGCGCAGCCGGCCGTTCTTCATGACGATCAGCGGGTTGACCTCGAGCAGGCTCATGTCCTTCTCGACGAAGGCGTTGTAAAGCAGCGGGAACAGCGTGCCACCGTCCTTGGCCGCGTCACCGTCGAGCTTCAGCGCGCTGTTGAGCGTCTTCACGTCATCCGCCGTCACGCCCTTTTCCGGGTCGACGGCGACGGTGATGATCTTCTCCGGCGTGTCGTGGGCGACCGCCTCGATGTCCATGCCGCCCTCGGTCGAGACGACGAAGGCGATGCGGCCGACCGAACGGTCGACCAGGATCGACAGATAGAGCTCGCGCTCGATGTCGGCGCCGTCCTCGATATAAAGCCGGTTGACCTGCTTGCCGGCCGGGCCGGTCTGCTTGGTGACCAACGTGTTGCCGAGCATCTCGTTGGTATTGGCGACGACATCGGCCACCGACTTCGCCAGCCTGACACCGCCCTTGGCGTCGGGCGACAGCTCCTTGAACTTGCCCTTGCCGCGGCCGCCGGCATGGATCTGGCTCTTCACCACATAGAGCGGGCCGGGCAGCGCCTTGGCGGCGGCTTCCGCCTCGCTCGCCTTGAACACCGGCACGCCCTCGGCCACCGGCGCGCCAAAACTCTTCAGCAGCGCCTTGCCCTGATATTCATGGATGTTCATACGCGTTGTCTCCAGATCAGCTGCTGGGGGATCACTTCGAGGCGAGGTGCGGGGCGATCTTGACGCAGGCCTCGGTGAGGCCCTGCACCGTCGCCACCGAAGCGTCGAACATCTTCTGCTCGCTCTTGTTGAGGTCGATCTCGATGATGCGCTCGACGCCGCCGGCGCCGATCACCACGGGCACGCCGACATAGGTGTTCTTGACGCCATACTGTCCGGAGAGATGCGCCGCGCAGGGCAGCACGCGCTTCTTGTCCTTGAGGTAGGCTTCGGCCATCGAGATCGCCGAGGCGGCCGGCGCGTAATAGGCCGAGCCGGTCTTGAGCAGGCCGACGATTTCGGCACCGCCGTCGCGGGTGCGCTGCACGATCTGGTCGAGCTTTTCCTTCGAGGTCCAGCCCATCTTGACGAGGTCGGGCAGCGGAATGCCGGCGACAGTCGAATAGCGGATCATCGGCACCATCGAGTCACCATGGCCGCCGAGCACGAAGGCGGTGACGTCCTCGACCGACACCTTGAACTCCTCGGCCAGGAAATAGCGGAAACGTGAACTGTCGAGCACGCCGGCCATGCCGACGACATGGGTCTTGGGCAGGCCGGAAAACTTCTGCAGCGCCCAGACCATGGCGTCGAGCGGGTTGGTGATGCAGATGACGAAGGCCTTCGGTGCGTATTTCTTGAGACCGGCGCCGACCTGTTCCATGACCTTGAGGTTGATGCCGAGAAGGTCGTCGCGGCTCATGCCCGGCTTGCGCGGCACGCCGGCGGTGACGATGCAGACATCGGCGCCCTCGATCCCGGCATAGTCATTGACACCGGTCAGCCTGGAGTCGAAGCCGTCCACCGGCGACGATTGCGCGATATCCAGCCCCTTGCCCTGCGGAATGCCCTCGGCGATATCGAACAGCACCACATCGCCGAGATCCTTGAGGCCGATCATATGGGCGAGCGTGCCGCCGATCATGCCAGAGCCGATGAGCGCTATCTTGTTGCGTGCCATGTCAGGATGTTTTCCCTTGGTCTGTGACGGCGCCAAACGGCGTCGAGGAAGAGGCCGGAATGCTGCGGGGAACCGCGGATTTTCGCCGCACCAAATAGCCTCGGTGGAGATGAAATTCAAACGATTATTTTGGGCGTAGGAATTTCAATCGGTTAGATGATTTGGGACTTACGTAAACGTCAAAGTTTGTGAGCCGACTTCGAGGAATTTACACAATGACGATCGAAATCAGAAGGCTGGAAGCGGGCGATGACGCCCTTGTGATGCATGTCGCCGAAGACGTGTTCGACGAGCCGGTGCGGCCGGACAGGCTTGCCGCCTATCTCGCTTCGCCGGGTCATTTCATGATTGTGGCGCTGGCCGACGGCGTGGTCGTCGGTGAATGCGCCGCCGTCATCCATCGCCACCCCGACAAGGTGAGCGAACTCTACATCGACGAGGTCGGCGTGACGCCGGCCTTCCAGCGCCAGGGCATCGCCCGAAAAATGCTCGACGCGATGTTTGTGATCGGCAGGGAGAATGGCTGCGAGGAAACGTGGGTCGGCACCGAGCCGGACAATGCTGCGGCGCGAGCGCTTTACGAGTCGCGCCGGGAGCCGCATGGACCGGCGGAGGAGTTCGTCATGTATGTGTATAAGCTTTAGGCTTGGCCGAAGCCTCTTCACCTTCGTCATCCTAGGGCGAAGCAGGAGCGAAGCGACGTCGCGCCGACCCCAAGATCCATCCCGTGACGCGGAGGAAAACGCAGCGATGCAGAACGGGCTCCCCTCTTTGGCGTTCCCGCCGACGTCTCGCAAGGATCTGCGCCGCCACGGCGCTCGTAAGTCACGGCATGGCAACTGTGTTCATGCGAATGCGGTTTTGTCTCGAATGATGGCGTTGAGAGTGATCAGAAGTTTTCTGGCGACAGCGACGATGGCGAGTTTCTTTGATCCGGAGCGAGCCGCGAGTGCAG
>NZ_JBJACT010000009.1:0-47359 GCF_044778005.1 Mesorhizobium sp. IMUNJ 23033 | reverse complement strand
CAAGGTCGAGCGCGATCAGGTCGAGGATTACGCACGCCGCAAGGACATGCCATTGGCTGAGGTGGAGCGCTGGCTTGGACCGATCCTCAACTATGTTCCCGCGCTCTATGCCGAGGCGGCGGAATAGAGTCGAGAAACACTGTCGTCTTTTGCTTCGGGCAGCGTCGCTTTCCTATGAACGGCAGCCAGGCATCGGTGAATCTAGGCGACCGCCAGTTGCGCGATGTTTCGGATGCTCGGCGGCCGAGGCTCGTCGCTGCTGTCTGCGCCATCATTACGGACGCCGCTAAGGCGGCCATCGCGAGGATTAAGTCCGCGAATTCCGACCCTATGTGATCGGGACCGCTCGCCGCCACAGTTATCCAATTGGGTAGTTGCGTATGCTCGATCGGCCGGCTGACAGTCAAATCGTCGACTTGAGCGGCCCGGCAAGGCCGAGAGCGTTTTTCACCAGCTTCGCGCAAGCCCGGTTGAGGCCTTCGATCGAGCGCGTGGGCGAAGCCCGACGGATATCGACTATCCGCCGGGCGAGCCGCCCTTCAGTGGTGATGGGCGGAAACGCTCTTGACGTATTCGGACACAAGTTCCCTCGGCGCCGACTGACCGACGTCGCCGACGCTGAGGATGCCGACCATCCGCATACTCTTGTTGATCACCGGCAACCTGCGGATTTTCAGTTCCTCCATGTGCCGCATGGCCTTGGCCAGATCATCGTCTTCGCGGCAGCAGTGAATGCCGGTCGTCATGACATCGCGCGCCGTCGCGGTGCGGCTGTCGAAACCATCCTCCGCCAGTCCTTTGCAGACAATGTCGCGGTCGGTCACCATTCCGATCAGCCGGTCGTTCTCTCCGATGGGAATCGAACCGATATCCTCGGCTCGCATCAATTTCGCCAGTTCGGTGACAGCGATTTCGGGGCTGACCCAGTCGACACCCTTGTGCATTGCGTCTTTGACTTTCATGGCGCACCTCCCTTTCTGAGGTTGTGCATGTCCCCTCTGTCTCATGTTACCGCGGACTGGATTTTCTGGAAACATGAGAAGGCTCGATGGCACTGAACCGGTGGAGCATCGACGAGTAGGTTGAGTGCGTGCCGATCGCCTTTCTCTTCGGACGGTCCAGCCGCTATTTCTCCTTCGGCACCTCTCTATGCTTCCGGTTAGAAAAGTTCCGCACATTCGACACCTGCCAGTGACCGGCCCGAGTGGCGCGGACGCGGCGTTGGTTCAGCGCCATGGCGATGCTTCGAAGGTTTGTGATACCGGATCGCAGGATGGACGGGACAGCCGGCCGAATGGCTTCGGCGAAGCGGCAGGTTAACGGAAGGAGACGGCGCGCCCACGTGCAGCCGCGTTGTCTACACACGGTCTGGCACTCAGGGTGTTAGAGGATGGCACATAGTTAAGTCATTCTCCGAAGGACCCAGAGCGACCGGCCGGCATGGGCGATCCCGGACAACAGTCGAAGGCGAGGTTCATCTTTGAGCCGCTCAGCCTCGACCACATCAAGAAGCAGGACCTGCTGATCGGTCTCGTTGGCGTTAGGCGTAATCCACCAGCGCCGATCCTCGCAGCAAAGCCCGGCCTCCGGATGTTCCTGGAGGTATTCAATCGCATATTCGGCGTCCACTTTTCTCGGTGCCGCATCCACGGACATTTGCTCTTTCCTCCGCCGTCGGCGATCGCTTAGGGACTATACCCTGATGATGGAGTCTGTTGCAGTGAGAACCCATCACGTCCGGCGGCCGGATGGATCGGGCGCACTATCAGCTGCTGCCCGGTCGGCGCCCGGCGCCATTGCCGTGAAGGAACTACCGCGCCGGCAAAGCACAGGAAGACTGGGTTCCATTTCGCGGAGAAAGCTTCTACTCGAAAAGCGGCCCATGGAGCGGTCCCGGGGCAAGAATCGGGAAAAAATCGAAATGAAAGGCATGCGAGTGCCCCAGGTTCCGTTTCCGCCAATGATTGGTGGCGCCGCCCTGCCTTCAGCGCTCGGTTACCGCAGGGGAAGAAATTCATGGTGCGGCGCACAAAAATATTGCTATTGGGTTGTGTCGGTTTCATAAATGAACGGGGCGTTTGGGGTGTTCACTGAAGGATGGAAACTATGCCCACCACTGAAAAAACCCCTGATACCGCCTTACCGACCTTCGATCCGTCCAAGGCTACGGCCGAGTTTCGCGCTGCCGCTGAAAAGGGCGTCGAAAAGTCGAAAGAAGTTCTTACCAAATTCAAGGCCGACTCTGAAGACGCCCAGAAGGCTCTCGAGTCGAGCTTCGAAACCGCCAAAGCCGTTGGCAGCGATCTGTCGCTGAAAACAATTGCCGTTCTGCGCGCCAATACTGAAGCCGCCTTCTCGCACTTTGAAGCCCTAATCGCCGCTAAGTCGCCTTCCGAATTCGTTGAGCTGCAGACCGCCTTCGTTCGCAAGCAGGTTGAAACGGCCGTCGAGCAGGCCAAGGAGCTCCAGGCCGTCACGACCAAAGCCGTTGAGGACGTATCCAAGCCGATCAAGTCCGCCTTCGAGAAGGCGGTCAAGGAACTCAAAGTCGCCTAATTTTTTTTCGGGCGGAGCCTTGGTCGTTAGCCGCACTTGATTTTCCGCACCTGGTGGTCGTCGCGAAAACTGACAGAAAGGGCGGCAAATCGGCGGGACGCACCCTAGGCTGAATCAACCCGGCGCCGCCGCCGTTCTCGGGGATGCACTCGACGCCGGCGACTGAAAGCGCCGCGCGGATGACCGCAAGGGGGGAACCGTTCGGGGCTGTCAGATTCTCAGGCAGATCCGGCAGGCGCCGCTCGGGGCCGAGGTGGCCAGCTCGGGCAAGGCGTGAAGAGCCAAGATCAGCGAAGGCGAGAAGCGGGCGGCGTAGGCATAGGGCAGGTCACAGGCATGCCTCAGGACGCGCGAGGGGGGACGGCGGCCGGCAAGAACGCGCGCTGGCGAGGCTCAGTGGCCGGTCTTTTACGATCCCGGCTGGATCGACTTCGCCTTCCCAAGGACTTCCATCGTCTCTTCGACGGTCTCGCACGAGCTGAGCGCTCCCCCCGCACCGATGGCAAGCACGACCGATGCCATCGACACGTTGTCTGGCGCCTCCCAAAGATTCCAGCCATCATGCCCTCCGAAAGCATACCAGAACCCGTGCAGCTTTCCGCCCACCGACTCGATGTACGAACGGGCCGCCTCGCGTCGATCCTCGGGGTTTTTGATCATGCGCGCCCAGGCAAGCTCTGGCGGGGAGGGATTGAAGAGGAAACGGGCTTGAACTCAACGCCCGGTGATTCACTCAGCCTTCAGCACCTGGTGCCTGGTCAGCCAGTCACGAATGATCAATCGAACGGCTTCAGGTCGCGAAACGTCATGTTCGGCAACAAATTGATCGACGCCAGCGAGCATGTGAGACGGGTCACCCGATCCCCAGGCGAACACTTAGTCTTGCAGCTGGCCCTTCAATTGGGTTTAGTTGCTACTCACTAAAGCTTATGGCGCTGATGCCCGCGAACTTGATATGGTTGGTCCGAACTGACCGGTGGCGCGATCAGTCAAACTGGGGGGCGATGTGGCGGAGTACGAATCATTACCGTCTCATAACGCGTGAGCGCATTTGAATCAGCTGCGGACTGCTTCACCTTGGCCGTCTCCCTCCAGCGCAGCCGTCGCCGTCACGTCGATGAGCGACAGTACGTCCGTCCTCCAATGGTCGGCAGCCGCCTATGACGTTACCCTCAGGCGTCCTAGACCCGGAAAACGCTAGGGTAAAGGAGATTCCGATGGCTGGTACCAAACCCGTCATCACCAACTTCAGCGTCGATTCCAGCATCAAAGGTGACCGGCTGACCAATGACAGGTCGATCACGCTGATCGGAAGCGCCGATCCGAGTGTGGCGGTGCGTCTTTATGCCGATGGCGTCCTCTTGGGGACGACAACGTCGGGCGAGAGCGGCGCCTGGAGTTTCACGACCCTTGAGCTTGCCGACGATCGCCATAGGTTCACTGCCGAAACTGGCGAAGGCAGCGACCTGCAGGCCTCAGATCCGTTCGAGATCACGATCGACAGCGTCACTGCCGCACCGGAAATCACCTCGATCAATCCGGCCGAGAGCGGCTTGCGACTCGTCGGCACCGCCGAGGCGGGAGCCAGTATCGATATCTATCGCGATGGCGCCTTGCTCGGTATCGTGACGGCGACCGCCTCCGGTCTGTGGGAATATCTGGACACCGACTATGGAGGCGGTAGCGTCGCCTACAGCGCCCGGGCCACCGACGCGGCCGGGAACACGGCGGAGACGGCGGCTGACTATGCCTATCCGCCGCCAAACGAGGCGCCGGTGCTGGATTTGGACGGCTCGGCAGACGGCACCGGCTATGACGTCACCTTCGCCCCAGGCGGCGCGCTGGTCGCGATCGCTGACACGGATGCCGTCATCAGCGACGGCGACGACACGCATATGAGCGGCGCGACGGTCACGCTCACCAACCCGCAAGCGGGTGACGAACTCATCGTGAATACCGCTGATCTGCCCGCTGGCATCGCTATCGATCCGGCCTCCACATCGACCACGATCATCCTCACCGGATCGGCGACACGCGCCGACTATGAGGCCGCCCTGCGGCAGGTCCTGTTCAACAATGCCAGCAAGGATCCCGGCGCCGAGACGCGGACGATCGAGGTCGCGGTGAATGACGGCGCGGCTTTATCCAACATTGCTGTCACCAGTGTCACCGTCGACAGCGCACCCGCGACCGCCGCGATGGCGACCACCAGCAACACGCCGATAATCTTCGAGACAAGAGTGGCCGCCGCTGGAGATGACGTCGAGGAACGAGGCACAGGCTCGATGTCAAGCAACGTTTCTGATCTGGAGTTGGGCTACGACGGCAGCAGCCGTCAGACAGTGGGGCTTCGCTTCACCGGTATCGACCTCCCCCCCGGCGCAATTATCACCAACGCCTACATCCATTTCACGGTCGATGAGGTGAAGACCGGGGCGGTATCACTGCTGATTCAGGGGGAAGACACGGACGATGCCGCCGCCTTTGCCAGCGTCCAGTTCAACGTGTCCTCGCGCACCAGGACGGCCACGTCCGTGACTTGGGAACCGGACCCTTGGACGACGGTGGGCGAGGCCGGCCTTGCCCAGCGCACGCCGGACCTTGCAGCGATTATCCAGGAGATCGTCGACCGTGCCGGCTGGGCGGCCCTCAACGATATGGTGTTCCTGATCACCGGCACCGGTACACGCACGGCGGAATCCTTTGAGAGCAGCGCCGCAGGCGCGCCGCTGCTGCACATCGAATACTATGTGCCGCTGTCCAGCGATCCGGTCGCCTTCAACACCCCGGCCGACACCGACACGGCCGCCAACCAGATCGCTGAACTCGCTGCCGCAGGGACGCAAGTCGGGATCACCGCCTCGGCCAGCGATCACGATGCCGGCGATACGGTCACCTACAGCATTGACGACCCACGCTTCGCCGTCGACGCTAATACCGGCGTCATCACGCGCTCGGGCACCGGCATCATCGACTTCGAGACCGAGACCTCGATCACCCTCACGGTGAAGGCAACCTCGTCCGACCAAAGCAGCGCAACCCAGACCTATACCCTCAATATTCTTGACAGCCCGGAATCGATCGCCTTCAATACCCCGGCCGACGCTGACCCTGACACCAATCAGATCGCCCAGGACGCGGCTGAAGGCACAGAGGTCGGAATCATCGCATCGGCTACGGATCCCGATGCCGGCGATACGGTCACCTACAGCCTCAACGACAATCGCTTCTCCATCGATGCCAACGGCGTCATCACGCGCTCGGGTACCGGCACGCTTAATGCCCAGTCCCAGCCGTCCATCACCCTTACCGTCACGGCGAGCTCGTCTGACGGAAGCGGTGCTACCCAAACCTTCGACGTGAGTGTCACGACCGGCACGAACAATCAGGTGCCGACGTCGGTGACCTTGGTGCATACCATCTTGACCTCACAGTGGTCACCGTCGAGCCCCGACCCTTCGGGGATCGCCTATATCTCGCATCTCGGCACGCTGCTGGTTTCCGATGGCGAAGTCGATGAAATGTCGATATTTACGGGCAAGAATCTCTTTGAGATGAGTCTGAGCGGCGAGCTGGTGAGGCCGCTCACCACCATCAGTTTTTCGGATGAGCCAGCCGGACTTGCCTACAATCCAGCCAATCGGCATCTCTTTTTCGCGGACGACACCGGTACAAGGAGCGTCTACGAGCTCGACCCCGGCGCGGATGGACTTTACGACACGTCGGACGACATCGTGACCTCGTTCAAGACAGCCGCATTCGGCAGCAAAGATCCAGAAGGGCTAGCCTATGACACCAAGCGTGGGGTCCTGTACCTCGCGGGTGGGGCAAATGACACCATCTACACGATCGACCCGGGCTCGAACGGCAAATTCGACGGTGTGCCGTCCGTAGGCGGCGATGATATCGTGACGAGTTTTGTCGCGACTTCACTGGGCGTCCACGATCCGGAAGGCGTCGAGTATGACCCTGTCCACGACCTGCTTTACATTATTGCGTCGCGCAAGTCGGTGGTCATGGCGACACCGACGGGGGATTTATTGGGCACGCTGGATATTTCGGCGGCGGGTGCGCGCAAACCGGCGGGATTGGCGCTGGCGCCGAGCAGCGAGGATCCGAACCAGATGAGCCTTTATATCGTCGATCGCGCCGTGGACAACAACTCGAATCCGAACGAGAACGACGGCAAGGTGTACGAGTTCTTGTTGAATTTCGACAATCTATTGCTTGTCTGATCGGCAAGCTGAACAAACAATTGGGCAGCAGCCGAACGCGTGCTCCGAGCGAGCGCCGTTTCCTGAGCTGAACGACCTCCTGCACGGGCTGCTGAAATAATGGGACAGGCCAAACAAAGGAAGAGCCGCTACCAGCAACTGCTGGAGGACAACCCGCTGTGCTGCCTTTGTGGAGGCGTGACCAAGTCGTCCACGGTCGACCACATCCCGCCTCAGGCGTGCTTCCCGCGTGGGTTCTTCCCGGAGGGTTTTGAGTTCCCCGCGTGTGGGGCCTGCAACGGCTCGACCAAGACGGGGGACCAGATATTCGGCTACTACATGCAGATGGGAAACCCCGACCTGTTCACCAAAGACTTGTGGTCGATGTGGCGGCTGCAGGATGGCATCAAGAACAACTATCCGGCCGCGCTCCTGAACACCAAGCTCAGCAATCAGGCTAAGGCGGCGGCGCTGGCTGAAATGGGGATTCATGTGCCAGCGGACGCCGATTTGTCGAACATGCCGTTGGCTGGTGTGCCTGCAGAGTTTCCTGCGGCGGCCACGACGATCGGGCGGAAGATGGCGTGTGCGATCTACTACAAGGAATCAGGCGGCAAGTTCCTTACGAAGAAGCACTACATCTGGACCGCAACGGTTCACAGCAGCCATCCGCGCGCGTCGCAGCTAACCGACTACGTGAATACAATGTTGCCTGAAAAAGAGGTTGGCGGCCGGGGCAACATCAAGGATTACGGCAGGCGGTTCGGTTACCGTTACGGGTACAAGGAGAAGGAGGACTTTATGATCTCCACCTCCCAGTTCGGAGTCGGGTTCATCACGATCTGTACCAGTGGCATCCTTGAGAAGCGCAAAGAGCGGATACCACCCGAGGAGCTTCAGACCATTTTCCCGACGCCCAAAGAGCGGGCAGCTGCCGCTGATGCAAAGGAAGCGGAGAAGTCCGCAGCTGCCCCAAAGGCTTGATTGAGCCTAGTCCTCTACGCTGACGCTCACTTTGCCCGGTCCGTCCTCGATATGTCGGCGTATGACCTGCCCGATGTCCGACCTGCCCTGCATCTCAAATGACAACGCGAGCTGTGGCAACTGGTGAGCATTGCCGTTATCTTTCATTGCAGCGGCTGCTGAAAGTCCTGAAACCCGGTGAAGTTGTCCATGCCGTCGTCAGCGACCGGATGGCGCGCGATCCTTTCGATATGCTGCAAATCGTTAGGACGGCTACTTCACTGGCGCAGAGCCTCGCTTGTTGGATGAGCCCTTTATCGACACCACCTCGGAATAGTGTTTCTCGTCGGATGGGCCGCCAAATGGCAGCGGCGCAGGTTCCTGGAGAACACTTCGAACGGCCGCGCTCGTGCCATGGCCAGAGGTGTTAAATTCGGCCGCAAGCCGAAGCTCTCTCAGCAGCAGCGACGGGAGGCGCTGGCGAGTTTGGCAACCGGGGAGGCGATGCGTGCAGTCGCCGAGCGCTACAATGTCAGCAAGAGCACGATCTCGCGGCTGTACCCGGCAGAGTCCTAGAGACGCACTAGCGCTCTTGGTGCCGTCGAATTGGGCAGAGATGTCCGGCGCGTGCGTTGCCGCAAGTGAGACGGGGTCTTACAAACGAGTGTGGCGAGCAATTTCGAGCAGGGGCTAAATGGGCATCGGTAGGGGACGCAATGAGCCGTGCTGGTGCGGCAAATACAAGCACTGCCACCTTCATCGCACCAGTTCGTTGACGGACCGCCGCGATACTTGCTGTCCTTCCGTTTCGACACCATGCCTTGGAGGCCGGCCTGATCGACCAAGTGAAAGATCGACTTGTCTTCGACGGGCAGCGCCTGGCTAAACTGGATGCGGATGTCAGGCGGGATCATGCTCGCCAATATCTCGCGGCGATCCTCCAGCGGCATGTCGCGCAGATCATGGCCGTTGAGGTGCGGCAGATCGAAAGGCGACGATAGGTCATGCTGGCGCTTGGTTATCGCCTTGCGGAGCGCAGCAAAGTCGGAAAGACGCGCATCGTCAGAACGACCACCGTCGATGATGGCGTTCTGCATGCTCAGGCTTTTGGCGGCGTCGGCCAGATCGCGGTACTTCGCCGTCCAATCGAGGCCTCGCCGCGTTAATATCCGAACGGTGTCGCGTCGATGACGATCTCGGACCGGTAGCCGTCGAACTTCACCATGAATCCAGGCGCCCCCCCTCGGGCGGTTCCTCGACCAGGGTTGGCATCAAAGGCTCGATGAACTCCAGCCGGCCGGTGCCGGCGCCTGCCCGCTTGCGCATGGAACCGAGTCTAGATCGCCAGCGTATATTAGCCAGAGCATACATAAAATTTTCTGCAAATCTTAAGGAGTTGCGGAAGCCTGACATGACCAAAATCTCGGACCTCGGCCCACCAATCGTCGGCACGCGACACGAAAAACCGACGGGCGAATATCCGGTTTGCCATTTCTACTTTTGCCCGCGCTGCGGCCAGCCAGTCGACTTGCGGGATCTGCGCCAAGTCATATGGCACCAAAAGCCCGAGCATGATCGGCTCGAGATGGACGCAACAGAAGCGGACAATTGATGTGCTACCAAATCAGACAACTTGATTAGCTACCGACATTGATGCCAAAGAGGCGGCGGCCGAGCCCGTCAACGACATCGACCGAGGAACTTGGAAATAGGCATTATGTGCGGGGCATCGAGGACGGCACGGTAAGCATCAAGGGCTTCCGTTCCCAGGCAGATGCCAAAGTCTTCGCCCAAGGCGAACAAGCGCGGCTCGGCCAGGAAGACTAGCCCGGCCTGTTTGATGTGACACAGGGTTTGCCTCACGCCAGCGCTTGTGGAGATGAGCGCCGGTAGACTGGCAGCTTTTGGGGACTTCCGTATCAACCGACGCTCACCGGCGCGATGGAGTAGATCGCGCCGGGTATCAGAATAGCACTAGTCCGCGAAGGGCTACCCCGATCGAGATGTACGACACGGCTTCATCTATATTGGCTACTGGCGGCATGCACGGCGCGCTCGCTCATCAAGAAGCTCATTCGCAGTTCGTAAGGCGAGCGCGCGACATCCTGTGAAAAGGCTGGTGCAGCCAACCTACCCCCCGAGACACCCCCAACTGCACCGGCCATGCGAGTCCAGGAACCCCGCTCTGATCCCAGTTTATAGCAGATTAGCAATCCCTCAAATGAGACCGAGGGCACAAGCCGCTAGGCATAAAGACGTAAGGTGAGCCAGCGGCTAGCCAGCCGTAGGGGCCAAACTAAAAAGCCCCGGCGCTTGGGTCTGCACCGGGGCTTTGGGCATGTACGAGCTACCTAGCATGTCCACTTATGAACGTGCGCTAATATGGTAAAGGAAAGGTGAAGCGCATCTTCGGCGGATGCGCCGGCGCCCTCTGATTGCTGAATTAGCAGCCTGTAACGTATTAACCAAAATTTAGACCGCGCTGTCCTATTCTGAGACAGCGCGGTCAACTACTACCCCTGGCTGCGCAGGCGGCTCCGGCTAAACCCAGCCCCCAAAGCCGGTCGGAGCCGCCACTCTGCTAATTACTAGCAATGGTTGAATCAACGGTTACCACACGTGCTTTCTAGTGCGCTGTGCAGATCGTTAGACTTTGATTGAACCGCCGTCAGAGAAGCCCGCCAGCGCGCGTTCCCGCTGGCCGCTGTCCTACACCGCCGATGCTCCTCGCGGGTCCTGCCGAAGCTCTGCCATCGCCTCTACACTTTCGCCTTCCGCCAGCCAGCCCACCAAGCTTCCCATTGCGAGCAGAACCAGAGCTCGCCTCGAGATGGATTGACGCGCGTCGCCAGATAATACTCCTGGCCTGGCATGTGATAGATGTGCTCGCCCCGAGATAGCCCTCCTTGGCGAATTTGAAATTCGGCGAGATCGCCGCGGCCGCCTTGTCGCTCTTTTCGGTATGGATGCGGCCTGGCTGCTCGGGGGTGAGATCGAATTCCGCCGCTGAAGCGACGGCGGTGAAGGCGATGGCCGATAGGACCGCGCCGAAGGCGAGGGATAGCGGCTTCCTGTACAATGTCATGGGTTTCTCCTTTGGATGATGGACGTGCGGGCTCGACGCTCCCGGCAGGGAGCCTGGAAAAGCCGGCGGTTCGCACATGTCGCCGGCCAGATAGCGGCTAGAGAACCTTGGCGAGGAACTCGCGCGTGCGTTGGTGGGTGGGTGTGGTGAAGACCCTGGACGGCGTTCCGACCTCGAGGATCTTGCCGCCTTCCATGAAGACGATGGTGTCGGCAACCTCGCGGGCGAAGCCGATCTCATGGGTGACGATCACCATCGTTGTGCCTGACGTCGCCAGTTCCTTGATGACGTCAAGCACCTCGCCGACGAGCTCTGGATCGAGCGCCGAGGTCGGCTCGTCGAAGAGCAGCACCTTCGGCTTCAGCGCCAGCGCCCGAGCGATGGCGACACGCTGCTGCTGGCCGCCGGAGAGGTGGCGCGGATAGGCATCGGCCTTCTCCGGCAGGCCAATGCGGGAGAGCAGATCCCTTGCCAGTTCCACCGCCTCGGCGCGCGCAACGCCCTGCACCAAGACAGGCGCCTCGATGATGTTTTCGATCACCGTCAGATGTGGGAACAGGTTGAAATTCTGGAACACCATGCCGATCGCGGCGCGCCGCCGGCGGATGGCCGCTTCCTTGAGCTCGTAGAGCGTATGCCCGTTGCGATGGTAACCCACCAACTCGTCGTCGATGGTCACGAACCCCGTGTCGGTCCGCTCCAGGTGATTGATGGTGCGTAACAGTGTCGACTTGCCGGCGCCGGACGGACCGATGATCGCCGTTACAGAACCGGGCGCCAGATCGAGATCGACGCCGTCGAGCACCGTCAGCGCGCCGAACCGCTTGGAGACGTCACGGATTTCGATGCGCCCGACGCCGCGCCGCGCCAGCCTCTCGCCCGCGCTGACCAGCGGCTTGCGAACCGCGCTCGCAAGTGCGGGGGCGACGTGCGCTGGTGTGACCACCGGTGCGGCGCCGCGGCCGGACAGGAAGGCAAGCACGTTGGGCAGGAGCGGGCCGGACGGCGTGCGAACGGCGCCGCGCGAGAAGCGCCGCTCGATGCCGAGCTGGACGATCGAGAGCACGCTCATGATGATGAGGTACCAGGAGCGGGATCACTTCCAGGTTGCGCTTATAGATGACCTGGACGGTGTAGAAGAGCTTGGGCAGAGCGAGCACGTAGACCATCGAGGTCGATTTGGCCAAGCCGATCATCTCGTTGAAGCCGCTGGGCAGGATGGCGCGCATGCCAGCACCAATCCGGGCGCGATGCACGCATGCGGGCACGATGGCCACACAGCGATCCTGCTGGCCGCCGCCCACCATCTGAACGCGGCAGAGCCGTCGCGGCATTCTTCGTCTCTCTGAGATCTGACCTTCGTGCAAAAAGCAGCGACGGGATGCCTTCTGTACCCCGTCGCTTTGATGTTCATTCGCTGTGCGACTTGAGGAAGTCGACGGTCCTCGTAATCAAGGCGTCAACTGTCTTGGCGCTCTGCTCGACGCCGAAGCCATGATCGACCGGTTCAGCCCACAGTTCTTCCGGGCCGTCGTGATAGGACAGCAATGAATTCGCGAGAACCGGTTGCGGAAAGACGATGGTATCCTTGGTACCAACGGCCAGCAGCAGTGGACCGTGATAGCGTGCAATCTCGCCGGCGGGTTGCACAGCGTATAGGCTCTCAAAGAAGCGACCTTTGAGCGGAATTTCCTTGCCATCGCCGACGCGCTTCGCCGGATAGACTTTATCGCCCGCTTTCAAGGCTTCAGCCATCTGCTTCTCGCCAAAGATAGAGATAAACGCCGCCGGAAGATTGATGCCGGGGTTCCAGAGCACGACGGCCTTCAAGGGTGTTTTTGTCCGGCCGGCGACCGCGGCCGAGACCGCCCCGCCCAGGCTCATCCCCATCAGCGAAATACGCTTGCCATCGACACTTTCAATCGTGGATAGGAAGTCGAGCGCGGCTTGTGCGTCCGTTATCTCGGTTTCGACGGTCATGTCTTCGAACTTGCCGTCACTGTCGCCGCTGCCGCGAAAATCGATACGAAGCGAAGCTATGCCATTCTTTGCGAGCACAGGCGCGGCACGCCCGAACAGCCCTTCCTTCACCGCCTCCGAACTCCATTCGTTGCGGCTGCCGGTGAAGCCGTGGAGCAAAAGCACGACGGGGGGACGCGTGGCGTCATCTGGTGTCACCATCGTGCCCACTATTGTCTGCCCTTCGACCTGGAACTTGACGATGGTCTCCTTGGCTTCGGCCGAAGCCAATAAGACTGTCATGAGCATTCCCACTGCCGTGGCAATGGGTCGGTGTAGCTGTTTCATAGCTGCTCTCCCTTTGGTTGATTGGCTGAATTTGAGAAAAGCTCGGTGGCGTGGCCGTGTTGGACTGGCATCGCACGAAAATGTCTTTTCACCGCCGCCGGGGGCTGGACTTCAATGAAGTTCGTCAGTGATGAATTGAGCGCGTCCGAGCCCGAAGGACCAGTCCGCATCGCCATTGTCGACCACGCTGACTACGACATCCGCCGGGTCGATCGTACAGATATCCGAAAGCCCCGCAGCAACGAAGCGATAGAAGGCCTGCTTGTCTTCGGCGGACCTTTCTCGTGAGATCACCTCGATGATGATCAGCTTGTCGCTTCGAAATAGTCCAAGACCGGTGTCCTCTGCGCGGACGTGCGATCTCTCGTGTTCAAAAAGGATCTGGTACCGATCGGCCGTTGGCACATGGAAGGCCCTCACCACCGCCTCATGGATGCAGTCGAGGATCTTTTCGTGTTCCTCCGGCGATCTGCCTTTCAAAAGGTTGATTTTTATCAGCGGCATGGGTCGTCCTCGCGAATGGGAAAGAGAGCGGGGAAGCGCACTCGGCGTTCCCCGCGAACATTTAGTTTGCCTTCGCCAGTAGGCCGGTTGCGGCAGGCCCGGACTCTTCTGCCAGGGCACGGGGGAAGCACAGCAGGTTAACCCCTGCGCTTATGGCCGCGATGGCTATCGGATAGGTCAAACCAGCGTAGATGTTGCCCGTGTAGGCAACGAGCGACAGGCTAATGAGGGGGACAAAGCCACCGAACACTCCCGTTCCGATGTGGTAGGGAAGCGAGAGCGACGTGTAGCGCAGCTGTGCCGGGAACAACTCGACCAGGAAGGCTGCCATGGGCCCGTACACCAGTCCGACGAATACGAGCTGCACAACGATCAGGGCGGTGACAAGGACAAAGTTCTGGGCAGCGACTGCCGCGGTGATGCTCTGATAGATCGGAATGTAAAACGCGGCCGCAAGAACAAAGCCCGTGACTATCAGCTTGCGACGGCCAATGCGGTCGGACAACGCGCCGAAGAAGACAATGAGCGGCGTTCCGATCACCAAAGCGGCCGCCAAGCAAAGGTTTGCCGTCAGGAAGTCTAATTTCAGCACGCTCTGCAGGAAATAAAGCGTGTAGAACTGTCCCGTGTACCAGACGCAACCCAAGCCGGCGGTGGCTCCGAAAAGGGCGAACGCCGCATATCGAAGGCCATGGCCAGTGGCAAAGCTCTCACGGATCGGGCTCTTTGCGGTCTTTCCACCCTTGCGTAGTTCCTCAAACACCGGCGACTCGCTCAGCTTGAGGCGCAGATAAAGGGACAGGACGATCAAAACCGATGACAGCAGGAACGGAATTCTCCAGCCCCACTCCTTGAAGAGTTCTTCGCCAAGCGACAGCCGGCACGCAAGCACGACGACAATCGCCAGAAAAAAGCCGACGGTTGCCGTTGTCTGGATAAAGCTCGTGAAGAACCCGCGCTGGTTTGCCGGTGCGTGTTCTGCAACGTAAACGGCGGCGCCACCGTATTCTCCCCCGATCGCCAATCCCTGGATCAGCCGAAGGACCACAAGAGCGATCGGCGCGAAATACCCGGCGGTCTCGAAGGTTGGCAAGACGCCGACGAGCGTAGTCGCAATGCCCATCAGAATAAGCGTCATCAAAAACGTTCTCTTGCGTCCCACGCGATCGCCGATGCTGCCGAACAGCAGGGCTCCCAATGGGCGCACGACGAAACCTGTGGCAAAGGTTGCGACGCTGATCAGAACAGCTGCTGTCGGTTCATTGGCAGGGTAGAAGAGCGTCGAGAAAAAGATCGCCAGACTCCCGTAAAGATAGAAGTCATACCATTCTATGACCGTGCCTGCGCTTGATGCGAGAACGACGGTCCAGATGCCTGGTTTGCGGACGGACCCGTCCCTTTCTTGTAGCTGTTGCATACTGCAGTCCCCTTTTATTTTTGAAAGCAGTCGGTCCTGTCTTCAGGGCGTTCCAAGTCAGCTCGCGATGCGCTGATCGAACGCGTAGAGACCAAGCCTTTCGCTTGCCTCGCGCACGGTTCGGCGGACGATGTCCTTCGCCGACGGCAGATCATTGATGAGGCCCACCGCCTCACCGACAGTCACGTTGGCCGTGTCATAGTCACCAGAGACCCAAGCCGCCTCGACCTTCGACAGTTCTTCGGAATGCAGCGCGCGCAGCTCGTCTTCCCGGCCCTGCCATTTGTCGATGAAGCCGTTTTTGAGCAAACGCCCGGTGTATCCTTCGGGCCAGGCTTTCTTGCGGACGATATCGTAGATGGAGGTGCGGATGGTTTCGTCGCCGGTCGCGGCGACTACCTTGTCCTTGGCTGCCGGATGAATCAGCGACTCGCGAGTAGCCCAAAACCTGGTCCCCATGAGGACGCCGTCGGCGCCGAGCATCAGCGAAGCGGCCAGTCCTCTGCCGTCGGCGATGCCGCCCGCCGCTACGACAATGACCGAAGGGGCGATCTTTGCCACGAGGTCCGCGACCGCGGGTACGAAGGGCATGGTTGACCGCGCCACCAAGCCATGGCCGCCGGCTTCGGTACCCTGAACGATGAGAACGTCGGCGCCGATATCAATCGCGCGCCGGGCGTGTTCGAGGGTGTGGACCATGCAAATGAGCGGGACGCCAGCCTGTTTGACCCGTGCCGCGAGCTTCGCTGGATCGGAAAACGAAAGCATCATCGCGGACGGACGCTCCGCAAGCGCACGGTCAAACAGCTCAAGGTCGGATTCGACCGCCCAGGTGATGAACCCACAGCCCACGCGCTCATTGGTGATCAAGGCTGATTCCGTTTCGTACCACTGGCGGTCGGCATATCCGCCGCCCAAAAGGCCCAAACCGCCGGCGTCGGCGACCGCGGATGCAAGCGCGCCACCCGCAGCCGGGGTCATCGGGGCAAGGATGATTGGATTCTCGATTTTGAAAAATTCTGTCAGACGCGTTCGTATCGTCATCGATCCTTCTCCAGTTTGAGGAATGTTCCCGGTAAGTTTTCTTTGGAAGCTATTGTGACGCTTGACTTAAGACAAACGATTAGATCAGATGTTTTTCATCTGAAAAGGAGATGGCTGATGAACAGCGTCGACCTCAAGTTTTTCCAGGCGGTAGTGCGGGCAAACAGTATCGGAGGGGCGGCCGGTGCGCTGAACACGGTGCAATCCAATGTCACCGCGAGAATAAAATCGCTCGAGGAAGAGATCGGCGTACTGCTTTTTCACCGTTCGCGCCGGGGGGTGACGCTGACAGCTACCGGCATCCAGCTTGTTCCTTATGCCGATCGTGTGGGAGAACTTCTGGACGAAGCCAAGCGCGTCGTCACGGATCGCGGGACGCCGAGCGGGGTGCTCAGAATCGGCTCGATGGAAACCACCGCCGCGCAACGCCTGCCGCCGATCCTGATCCGCTATGCTGCAGACTATCCTGACGTGGATGTGCAGGTCGAGGCTGGCCCGACAGAACAACTCGTCGGCGAAGTGGTCGCAAGGAAACTGGATGGGGCTTTCGTGTCCGGCCCCATCGCCCATCCCGAACTGGAGAGCATCCCGATCATCGAAGAGGAGTTGGTGGTGATCTCCTCACCGCGGATCCGCGACCTAGCAGACTTGAAAGCGATGGCTGGATCACCTGCTCTAAAGGTTCTCGCGTTTCGATCGGGCTGTTCTTATCGGCGACGCATGGATGCCTTCCTGGCGACGTGGGGTGTCACAAACGTCCGATGGATGGAACTCGGAACGATGGACGGAATCGTCGGCTGTGTCGCCGCCGGGGTCGGGGTGGCGATGTTGCCTCGTGCCGCTGTCCAGGACGCGGCAGACTCCGGGCAGGTCATCGTGCATCAGCTTTCTGACAATCTCCGACTGGCAGCCACTGTTTTCGTGACGCGAAGCAATGAGTATCTCTCCGCGGCGCTTCTGTCTTTCATGACAGTTGCGTCTGAGGCGCATTCAAGGCCTGCTCAGGCACAGCCGGTGCCAATTCGGCAGTTGCAGAATGCGTGAGGCGGGCTTGGCTCCAGTACATTATAGGGACATCTGTGGACGCCCCGGTGACCGCAAGAAGAATCTTTGAAGGGCGGTACCGCTGCGCGTAGTCGGGCGCTGACATTTGTCCGGCCTCCGATGCGGCCTTCCATTTGCCGCGGGCCCGTATGGGAGTTCGCGGATCAGAGCCAAATCACAGATGCGCGCTCGTGGCGCTGCCCCAATATCTGGCTTTCCGATCCTGTCTCTCATCGACTGTTGCGCCATACCATCCTTCGACCATCCTACGCTCTCGACGACCTCAAACGGGCAGCTATGCCGCCACGGTCGGGCCCTGTAGATTCCGCCCCTCGCCGTGAGCGCCCAGACGATACGGGCCGGCGCGGCGGATAGATACCAGTAGGTGTCGCGAACATTGGCGTGGCCGAGAAAGGTCGAGAGGACCGGCAGTTTCCGCTC
The DNA here is from genome assembly GCF_044778005.1 of Mesorhizobium sp. IMUNJ 23033. Taxonomy (NCBI): domain Bacteria; kingdom Pseudomonadati; phylum Pseudomonadota; class Alphaproteobacteria; order Hyphomicrobiales; family Phyllobacteriaceae; genus Mesorhizobium; species Mesorhizobium sp. IMUNJ 23033. The sequence goes on along the minus strand of NZ_JBJACT010000009.1, from coordinate 29,784 downwards.
GACACTTCGCCCGCACGATACCAGTTGGTCAGGGCCTGGACGGCGAAACGGTGACGAAGATCGTGAACCCGCGGACCATTGCGCTGCCCCCGCTGCCGCAGACCGATCTGTCGCGACAGCTGCCAGAACACCCGGTGCACATATTGGTGCAGCAATCTGCCGCCCTGCTCGGCGACAAAGAAATAGGGGCTACGAGGCGCGACGAGATGCGCGTCGCGTCGCGCGGCATAGTCCGACAGCACGGCGACCGTCGTGGCATGAAGCGGGACCAGCCGCGACTTGCCGAACTTCGTCTCTCGAATGGTGAGGATACCTTGGTCGAGATCGACGTCGTCCCGGCGCAGGTCGAGCGCTTCGGAATGGCGTAGCCCGGCGACCGCTATCAATCCGAACAGACAATGATATGTCCAGCGACGCAGGGCGTTGGCCGGCGGCAGCGATAGTGCCGCCGCCAAAAGCGCCGTGATCTCAGCATCGTTATAGATGTAGGGCTTTGCACGCCGCGCCGGCGACACAGCGTCTTGAGGTGGCACTTCCGTCATGGGTCGAAATGAGCGAGGTGCTGAGCGAAGCAGCGCACATCGGTCAGGCGGATGGACCAACTCGGTTGCCAGCCGATCGACGTCACCCACTTCATTGCCAGCGCCGTGATGATGGTCTCGGCGCCGCGAGCCTCCATGAAGGTGACGAAATCCGACAACCGTCGAGCGGGGCCATGATACTTGTACCCCAATCCCTGGCGCATACCCACATAGCGCTCGAGCGCTGTTTGAAGACGGCTCATTGGACACCTCCCGGCCAGGGCAGGCTGGCAGGCGAGTTAGCTATGCGGGAGGTCTGGCCGCGCTGGAACTCGGATCGTGGCTATTGGAACGTCACTATTCCGCTATTGGCGCCGACGTTCCTGCACCGCAAGAGCTTTCGGCCTCTGCGCCCGAAACCGATCAAAATTGCGGAACGAGAGAAAGTGCACTCGATGCTAGAGTGCTCCGGGCGCTCAAAATCATCGAAAGAAATCCGGGACGGTCGTCGAAGGTTAAATCGCTTGCGTCGTCCTTGGGAATTTCTAAGCGTCAGATGGAACGTCTGTTCCAGCAGGAAATGAAGCAATCTATCCAGCAATACTGTCGTTAGCTTCGACTCGGTTATGGTTATTGGCTTCTTTTGAATACCCCAAAGTCAATTGCCGAAATAACCACTGTAACCGGTTTTTCCGATAGTTCACACTTCAATAGGTGTTTCCGGATGCGATTTGCAACAACCCCGTCACAGGCACGACAATCGAAAGTTTGCGTGGATGACGCCATATCACCGGAATGGGCTTCGCTCTACGAGAGAATTGTAAAGAGCGAACAGGACTTGGACTTAGCCCAATCGAGGAAGTCAGTTTACACAAATCTGGCTCACTCAGTCGTTGGCACTTCGCGACTTACCCGTCCGGAGTTGGCTTTCACTGAAAACTGATGGCGTGGAAGCCCTCTCCGTAGGTGCGGGTTTCTCCGCACATTGAATCGCGTATAGAATCTGCCACCGTCTGTAAGGGGGTCTGCGCGGAGATTCATGCCGGGGTGGGGGATCGATTGCTCGTGGAAGCTTTCAATGCTTGGCCACATTGGGTCTCGGTGCCCGGCACATGAATTCGCGGCATAGCAGCTTGCGACCCGGCCGGCTCGGGACTTCAACCCCGTTCGGACTTGCTGGCTGCGGCCGCCAGCATCGCCTGACCGACGCCCGTGTCGCCCTGGGCGACAAGCACTTCGCCGGCATTGCGAATATCGCGCGGCTCTTTGGTCTGGCTCAGCTTGGCTTTGCCGACCAGACGAGTAATCTCGATCTCCAGCCCGACGATCTCCTTGACCAGGGTGTCAATGAAGTTTCTCGGCGCATCCCCCATCTTCCACGGGACAGGCTGGGTTGCCTCATGCCGACGGGTCAGCTTCGCTACATTGCGACGCACAAAGCGCTCATCGTCGTGAACGGTGATTCGTCCGTGTGCATGTACGACGAGGTAGTTCCAGGTCGGCACCTGCTTGTGGAACTCGTGCTTGCTCGGATACCACTGTGGAGAAATGTAAGCGTCGGCGGCCCGGAACACGACGAGGACCTCATCGCCGGTCGACACGTCCTGCCAGACCGGGTTGCTGCGCGCGACGTGACATCGAAGCGTGCCGAAATTTCCTGCCGAGCTGTCGAGTTCGAAGGGGATGTGATTGGCGTCGAGTCCACCTGGTCCATGTGTGATCAGCACGCCAAGTGCGTTGTTCTGGATCAGATCAAAAAGAACCTCTCGGCTGGGCTCTTCGTTGTGCGGCGGAACATACATGGTTGTTACTTTCAATGATCTCGAAATTCGCGGCTCACGACACGGCAGCTGCTCGCAGACGTGCCAGTGCGTCGGCTACCTGGTGCTTCGCCGCGATGGGAAGCGGCATGATTGGAAGCGGGGGCTTGGCCCGGCAGATGTCGAGGAATTCAGCGAGTGCATAGACGACGCGAAGGCTCGAATACGCTTTGAAGAGTTCCCATAGCGGAACCAGCGCGCCGTCGATGCGACGCGCTTCCGCGTGGTCGCCCCTGTTGAGCGGCCCTGACGATCCTCATGCAAGGTTCGGGCAAGATGCCGCCCAGCACGCTGTACCAGGTGTCGGCGCCGGCAATCATGGCCTGGGTGGCGTTCCAGTCGCCGCTGTAACCGATCGAGAATTCTTTCGGCGCGATTTGCCTCTGATCCGCCAAATGGCCTGGGATCGCATCGCCCCCGTCGGTCGGGTTCTTGATGGCGACGATGCCAGGCACCTGCGCCAGACGTCCGACGAGCGCGGGCGTAAAGCGAAAATGCGTCGTTCCAGGATTGTCGTAAATGATGATCGGCAGTCCGCTTCTGCGCGCTACCGAGGAGAAATGCTCGAACACTTCATCATCAGTGAGCGGGGCATAAGAGACGGCTGCGAGCAAGCCTGCGGCCGCGCCGAGGGCCTTTGCGTCTCTTGCGTGTTTTACCGCCTCGTCGGTGCGCAATGCGCCGACGCCCACAATGACCGGGATACCTCCGCCAGCCTCGTCTAGCGCCTCGGCAAGGGTCCGGCGTCGTTGCTGTCGCGACAGATACATGTAAGTGCCGGTGCTGCCAAGAAGTCCGATGGAATCCACGTTTGCTGTGCAAAGCCTTGCAATCAGCTGGCGCAGCGCCAAGGTATCGACCCGGCCGTCAGTGTCGGCAGGCGTTATTGGGAAGGCGCAAAGGCCGCTCAAGAAGGCCATGTTCAAGCTCCCATGGTCTGATTGGTTGCGGCGCTGGGCATCAGACCGCGTCCAGCCCCTGCCGCAGATCGGCGATCAGGTCGGCGGCGTCTTCGAGCCCCACTGACAGGCGCATCAGGTCTTCGCCGACACCATCGGCCAGATGCGCATCCTTGCGGATTGCCTTGCGCGCGCGGGTCAGGCTCGCAGGATGATAGATGAGGCTGTCGGCGTCGCCGAGGCTGACCGCACGAGTGATCAGCTTGAGCTGGTTCATCATCTGGCGAGCGCCCTCGTAACCCGCGCGCAGGCCGAAAGCCATCATGCCCGAGCCCTGCGACATCTGTCTGCGCGCGATCACCTGATCGGGATGAGAGTCGAGAAATGGATAGCTTACCCAGGCCACGGCCGGATGCGCCTCGAGTGCCTGTGCGACCACAAGGGCAGAGGCGCTGTGACGTTCCATACGCAAGGTGAGCGTTTTCAGCCCGCGCAAGATCAGGAACGCTGACATCGGCGAAAGCGCTGCGCCGGTAATATAGCGCAGGCCCGTTTCATGCAGGATGTGAAGTGTTTTCGCATCACCCAGGATTGCCCCGCCCAGAGCATCACCGTGGCCGTTGATATACTTGGTCAGCGAGTGGATCACGATGTCGGCTCCGTGTTCCAGCGGCCGCTGCAGGGCGGGCGAGGCAAAGGTGCTGTCGACCGCGACCTTCACGCCGCGCGCATGGGCGTGTTGGGCAATGGCCGCGATGTCGAGGATGCGGCTCAGCGGGTTGACCGGCGTCTCCAAGAAGACAAGCCGCGTCCTGTCAGCGATGGAGCCATCGAGATTGCTGGGTACGGACAGATCGACCGCGACGACCTTGATGCCAAACCGCGACACCGCCTGTTCGACCATGGCGAGCGTGTTGGCATAAAGCGTCTTGTGGACGATGAGTTCGTCGCCTTGCGACAGCAGCGACAGGATCAGCGTGCCGAAAGCCGCCATCCCTGAGGCAACGACCAGCCCCGCTTCGGCACCTTCGAGATTGGCGAGCCGCTTTTCAAGAATGTCGGTCGTCGGATTGTATTCGCGTGCGTAGAGTCTTCCGCCCCCTGCTGCCGCGGCCTCGTTTGCTTCCACACTTTCGAACCCGTAGGTCGAAGTCAGAAACACAGGCGGTTGAACGGCATTGGAAAAGCTGGCCGGATCATAGCCATGATGGATGGCCCGTGTAGCGAATGCGAAATCGGCGTCGTGAGGGGACGGCGTCGGTGCCCCGGTTTCGGATTGATTTGTGGTGCGGGGCATCGATGTTTTGAAATCCTTTTGGTTTTGAGAAGATTGCCGCCAAACTGGCTTGGATGTAACGTCCAGTTGGTGATGAAACAAATGGTCCAGTCTTCTCGTGTCGTGTCGGCAGGTCCCGCGCCGGGTCTGGGCGCGCGCCAGATCTACGAAGCTCTTCGCGAGCAGATCCTCCGCGGTGTCTATGAAACCGGCAGTCAGCTGCCGTCGTCTCGCGGCCTCGCAAATGACCTTGGCGTTTCGCGAACGACGGTCACCGTCGCCTACGAACAGTTGGTCGCGGAAGGTTTCATCGAGGTCAATCAAGGCGCACGGCCTCGCGTTGCAGCGTCGCTGGTCCGTCGCGAGGCCAGCAGCGCGGTCCCAAAACGGACTGGCCCGATCCATCTTTCCAGCTACGGCGAGCTACTGCGTGGCAGCCCGCCATGGCCCGATTACCTGCCCAACCGGTTGAAGGTCGATTTCCGTTATGGCGACCTTGCGCCATCTGATTTCCCAGCGCTGACCTGGAAGCGTGCGATGAACACGGCGATGTCACAACGCCCAGGAAGGCTGGCCTATGACGATCCACGCGGGTCGCCTCGCTTGCGCCAGGCTCTGCAGGGATATTTGTGGCGCGCTCGAACACTAAGCTGCGAGGTCGAGCAAATCCTCGTCGTAAGCGGCTCGCAGCAGGGCCTCGACATGTGCGCGCGTTTGTTGCTCGATCCTTCAGACAGCTTCGTCATCGAGGACCCGTGCTATAGAATGGCGCGCCAGGTGTTTGCCAGTACAGGGGCGACGCCTGTCTCTGTTTCCGTCGATAGCGACGGCATGAAGACGGAGCTTCTTGAGGGGATCACGGCGCGGCTGGCCTACGTGACGCCGTCGCATCAGTTCCCGCTCGGCGGCGTCTTGCCGATCTCGCGGCGGTATCAGCTCCTCGAATGGTCTCGGCGCAACGACGCCTATGTGATCGAAGACGACTACGATGGCGAGTACCGATACGACATTCGTCCGGTTCCCCCACTGCACAAGCTGGAAGACCGTAGTTCCGTCATCTATCTCGGCACGATCTCCAAGACGCTGTCGCCGATGCTGCGCATCGGCTACCTCGTGGTCCCAGCGGAATTGCAAGACGTCTTCGCGACGGCCAAGCAGCTTCTGGACAGGCATTCTCCGGTTGCGGAACAGGAGGCCCTGGCCTCGCTCATCGAGAGCGGCGGCTATGAGAGCCATGTGCGCCGCGTTCGCCGTCTGAACGGCGGGCGTCGAGGAACCTTGCTTGCCGCCCTTCGGCGCGCGTTCGCCGACCGCATCGTCATCGAGGGTGCCGACGCCGGGCTGCATGTCGTCGTCTGGTTCAGGGATCTCTCTAGGTCATTGGAAGACGTCTTGGTTGAAGAGGCACGACGAGCCGGCGTGGGCGTCCATCCAATATCGCCGCTCTATGCCCGGGAAACGGATGAACGCCGTTCCGACCGGATCGGACTGGTGATGGGCTATTCCGCCTTGACCATGCGGCAGATCGAGAACGGCGTCCGGCTCCTGACCGGCGTTGTCCAACGGGTAAGCAGGAGCTTGCCCCGTCAGTTCAGCAACAAGCTCCGCAAGGACAGCGACTGACCGGGTGCTGCCGCCGAGCCAACAGGTTATCGTCGACTGGAGTAGCAAGACTCGCGAAAACTGGCTCTGTCTGTCGGGCCAGTGTCCGGGCAGAGGGTGATGCCGGACCGGGCTGCGACGCTGCCCCTGAAGCGTGGAAGCAGACATGGCAAATGGATATCATCTCGATGAGACCCTCGCATCCGGCCGGAAGCTGGGCGCCGCGACGGCGGTCTTGGAGGGCGAAGCATGACCTGGAATGGAACGCTGCTCCACATCCACGTCGCGCCGGCAGCCTCCTACGAGATGGAGGAACTGGCTCAGGCACAGCTCGTTCCCGGTCGCGGTATCGTCGGAGATCGATATTTTCTGGGTACGGGGACTTACTCTCCGAAGCCGGACGTTCGCGAGGTGACGCTGATCGAGGTCGAAGTCCTGGAAGCGATCGCTCGCGGTGAGCCGAAGATCCCGGGCCTAAGAGCCAGGCTCGCGCCGGAAGACCATCGACGCAACTTGACCACCCGGGGCGTGCCGCTCGGCCACCTCGTCGGGAAGCGTTTCCGCGTTGGCGAGACCGTGCTGCGAGCGGCGCGGATGAACTTCCCCTGCAAATACATCGAAGAGCTGCTTGGCATTCCCGGGCTCTACGAGGGCCTGTTGAACCGTTCCGGTCTGAATTGTGCAATCGAGCTCGGCGGCGTGATCCGCCCGGGCGATCCGATCCTTCCGATGGATGAGTGAACCTTGCATGGCTGCGCCCCGCATCATCATGAAGTTGACAGTGACCGCCATCCGGAAGGAACCCGGCGACGTCCTCGTCATCGATTTGAAGCATCCGCGCAAACCGTCGCTGCCGCCCTTCGAACCTGGCTCCCATGTGGATGTCCATCTGGCCAACGGGAAGGTACGTCAGTATTCGCTTTGCGGCGACCCGACCGATTTGAGCCGCTATACGATTGCGGTGAAGTTCGAGCAGACGGGTCGTGGCGGATCAAGCTGGCTCCACGGGACGGTTTGCCCGGGGTTCACACTGCCGGTCTCCGTTTCGCGCAATCATTTCCCCCTCGGCGAAAGCCGCGGGCCGGTCCTGCTTCTGGCGGGAGGTATCGGGATCACTCCGATCCTGGCGATGGCGCGGGCGCTGGAGCGTCAGGGCAGACCTTACGAACTGCACTACTTCACCCACAGCCTCACGCTCACTCCCCTCTTGTCGGATATCGAGAGCGCCCTCGACCCAGCCAATGTGCGGCTGCATTTCGACGATGAGCCCGAAACCCGGCAAGATCTTCAAACCTTGCTATCGACGCGTTCGTCCGACGCACAGCTCTACTATTGCGGGCCACCCGGTTTCATGGCGGCCGTGGACCGGGCGAGCGCCCACTGGCCGCAGGACACGGTGCATTTCGAAGCCTTCCAGCCGCCGGAGCGCGACGACACGCCGCCCGAGCCTTTCACGATCATGCTTCGCGACGGGACATCGGTCCCTGTCGCGGCCGACACCACGGCGCTCGCGGCGCTGCGGGGGGCGGGCGTACTGCTCATGGCTTCGTGCGAGAACGGCGTTTGTGGGACCTGCGAATGCGGGATGCTGGAAGGCCAGCCGATCCACCGCGATGCTTTCCTGTCCAGCAAGGCTCGGGACCGCCGGTTTATCCCATGCGTGTCTCGCGCGAGAGGTGCGCTCAAGCTCGATCTTTGAAGGTGATCCCCGCGATCTTCCTTCTCAAACCACTTAAGGACGTTTTCAATGCACATAGAAACAAAGGCAATACATGCGGGTCGGGGCGTCGATCCTTCCACCGGGGCCGTCACAATCCCCTTGCACCCCAGCACGACCTTCGAGCGCGGTGCGGACGGGCCCTTCCCATCCAGTTACGAATATATCCGGGACGACAACCCGACGCGGCACGCCTTCGAGACGGCTATGGCGGCACTCGAAGGGGGCCGCGCAGCTGTTGCCTTTTCCTCCGGCATGGCCGCCATCACCGCGGTGTTCGAGGCGCATCCCAGCAGGGGCAATCGCATCGTCGTGCCGGATGATATGTATTTCGGCATCCGGTCGCTGATCGATGAAACCGACATCGGGCGCCGGTTCGACTTCGTCCCCGTTGACATGCGCGACATGGACGCCTTGCGCGCGGCGGTCGTTGCCGCACCCACTGGCCTCGTCTGGATCGAGACCCCCTCGAACCCGCTCATCCGTGTGGTGGACATCAGGGCGGTTTGTGACCTCGCGCACGATGCCGGTGCCCTTGCGGTGGTGGACAACACCTGGGCGACGCCGCTCCTTCAGCGGCCGCTCGAGTTCGGGGCCGATGCCGTCATGCATTCGGCGACGAAATACATAGGCGGCCATTCCGACCTGATGGCAGGGGTCGTCGTCCTGCCGGGCGCGTCCCCGCTCGAACGCCCCCTGCGCATGATCCAGCGGCACAAGGGCAGCGTCGCCGCTCCCTTCGACTGCTGGCTCGCCCTTCGCGGGCTGCAAACCTTGCCAATTCGCATGCGGGCGCATTGTGACGGCGCGTTGAAGGTTGCGGAAGCTCTGAGCAAACATCCAAGGGTCGAAAGCGTTCTTTACCCGGGTCTACCAGGTGATCCCGGTCATACGCTCGCGAGGCAGCAGATGGCCGGCTATGGCGGCATGCTTTCGTTCATCATTCGCGGGGGCGCCGAGGCAGCGATGACGGTTGCCGGTCGGCTCGAGCTCATTGTGCGGGCCACAAGTCTGGGCGGTACGCACTCGCTCATCGAGCATCGCGCCTCTGTCGAAGGGCCAAAGTCGATGGCGCCGGCCGGGCTCTTGCGTATCTCGGTAGGGCTCGAGCATCCACAAGACATCATTGACGATCTCCACCAGGCTTTATCGGCCGTCGAATGACAGAACAGTCTGGTGCATTGCGCAAATTGAACCCAAAACAACTTATTTGACCGGCTAACAGGTGGCTGATGGTCGCCGCAGCTATCGCAGGCTGGTGCGCACGCTTAACTTTGCGCTGCGCTCATTGATCGTTTCGGTCGTGTGCTGAGGGGTGCCAGTCCGCGACGGGCCGTCCTCCCGCGGATACATGACGCATCTTCTTGCTTCCTCCGTAAGCGTCCGGTCTGAGGCGTCTCCGCGCGGAACAGGTCGGCAGGGGCCATGACCTCAACCGGCAGTGTTCGACCCCTTTGTGGACGTTGGAGGGTCCGCTATCGGGTCGCTGCTCCAGCTCGCGCAATCACGATCCATACGGAAGCCAAGAGATGCACCCTGGAGGGGTCGTCCAAGGCAGCCAGGGCCTCACGCAATAGAGGCTCGGCAGTCGCTCGCAGTGCGGGGTTCTCGCGAACGATCTTTCCGAGCGGCCCCACGTTCAGAACCACCCAAGTCATCGCGTCGAGATCACCGCTAGACACCTTTTCATCGTGCGATTGGATGATGATCTCGCTGAACCCAGTCGCCTCAAGGGTGCGGCATATATGTTCGGGGTCGGCGAAGCTGAAGGGACTCTCGTCGACAGGCAACTGGAATCCCGCCGCGGAGAGCGGAAGGTAATCCAACTCGTTCTCCTCAAGGGAACGCCAGCAACTGAACGCCAGCGCACTTGACGGCTTCAGAATTCTACGGAAGTTGGCGAAAGCCGCGACCGTATCGTTGAAGGTCATCACACCGAATCGAGAGAACACGGCATCCGCACTCTCAGACGGCAAGTCCAAGGACTGAGCGTCTGCCTGGATCAACCTCACCTGGCTGAGCGGCTCGGTCCTCCGTGTGGCGATTTCTAGGAGCAACGGGGCCACGTCCACCCCGATTACCTGCCCTTCAGTTCCGACCCGCTCGGCGAGTTGGAGAAGGGTCTGCCCAGCTCCGCATCCGATATCGAGAACAATGTCTCCCGAACCCAGCCCCAGGGCTTCGATGGCCCTCAGCCCCAAGGGAGAAAGCTGAAGGTCAATTAGCTCATACGCCTCGGCCCACGCCTTTGCGTGGAGGAGCCCTGGAGACGAGATGTTCGCTGAACCTTGGCCAAGCATTGGAGGTCCATAGCAGGCGCGAAGGGCCACGTCTGCACCCCATCAAGTTGGGGTCAGAACAAGAGCAGTGCGAAATCGTACGCTAACGGGGAACGGAGCGTGAACCATGCCGTAGTGTGGAAACCGGCGCATACGATCCCTGTGGACTGCCGTCGCATCGGGTCAGATTTGATTTCTTCGTGCGCCCGACTCGACAAAGCTCCCGGCCCATTGGTCGTGCACGGAGTCGGGCGATGGGTAAACGGAGGCTTCTCAAGGCTCAAGAACGACTGAAGCTCTTCGATGTGCCGGCTGACGAGGACAGCCTAATCCGACACTATTCGTTGTCGCCGGCCGATCGCCTTGAAGTTGGACTGCGAAGGCGAGAGCACAATCAGCTTGGCTTTGCCGTTCAGCTCTGTCTGATGCGATATCCAGGCAGAGTGCTAGGGCCCGCCGAAATTCCGCCTCGCGCAATGCTCAAGTACGTTGCTGAACAGATCGGCGTCGACCCGGGGCACTTTCGCACTCTATGCGCGCCGTGAAGAAACCCGTCGCGAACACACGGCGCTTGATGGTGTATCTGGGTATGAGAAGCGCGACAGAACAAGACCGTCGAGCTGCTCTATTGGCCGGGATTCAAACGGCCACGATGTCCGACGACGGTGCTGCGATAGTCCGTTCCATTGTTGCGACGTTTCCTGAACGTGGGTCTCTTCTGCCCGCCATCGACACGATCGAACGCATTGGTCTTGCCGCCCGTGCCATTGCTCGTCGACGGGCAGAAAGAGCGCTGATCGAAGAAATTTCGGTCGATACGCTTCAATCATTGGACAGGCTGTTGGAGGTTGATCCGGCGATCGACCAAACCCGCTTTCATTGGCTGCGATCGGCGCCGGATGCGCCTGGTGCGTCAAACCTGGTCCGGCTGACAGAACGCATTGCCTTTCCTGCGTACATTGGAGATCGATCCGAAATTGCAGATGCGCATATCATCTGGACGGTGGGACCAGATGATCCGTGAGGGTAACGCCACGCCGGCATGGTTGGCCAACGATTTCAATGCCAGTCGCCGGCACGCGTTGATAATGGCGCAGGTCATCAAGCTTGATGACCCGAAGCCGTCTAGAGAGGCTAGTGTCTATGAGCCGAACGGCCGTCTTATCGGCGAGGAGTCCTGACGAGGAATTCAGCGTGCCAAGTAGCCGCTCGTGCACCAGAAGCAGACGTCAGGCGCGGCCTGTTGGCGACCTTCATCAAGGGCCGCCGCCGCCAATATTCGATCAGGAATCCAGCCTCCGCTCGGCAGTCGATCAGCCGGACTTACCGCAGCAAGCTCGATCTCTTGTGAGAAGCCGATTCGCTGCGCCGCGGGACGCCCCGCACCGTTGAGCCGATGACTTTCAGTGAACTGTCTGGTTAGCGCTTCCGCTTTGTTGCTCTGTCGCTAAAGGTCGTCGCCTACATCGGGTATAGGCATTGGGACTCTTCGCAATGACATGGACGGGCGCGGGCGCGCTTTTCATTCTCGTGCTCACCTATGCGGGCGTCGCGGTTGGACGCATTCCCGGACTCAGGCTCGACCGCGCCGGCATCGCGCTGCTTGGCGGCGCCGCTATGATCGCCATCGGCGCGATCGGCATCGAGGACGCTTACCGCGCCATCAATTTCGACACCATCACGCTTTTGCTCGGCATGATGATCGTGGTCGCCCATCTGAAGGTGTCCGGCGCATTTCGGGCGCTCGGCGGCTTCGCCATCGAGCACGCGCACGCGCCTTTCATGCTGCTCGTCATGGTGACGCTACTGACCGGCGTGCTCTCCGCCTTCCTGGTCAACGATGCGATCTGCCTGGTGATGGCGCCGATCGTCGTCCACGTCACCCGTGTAATCAGGCGCAATCCGGTGCCTTATCTTATTGCTACCTGCACGGCCTCCAACTGCGGCAGCGTCGCCACCATCACCGGCAACCCGCAGAACATGGTGATCGGCGCGCTGTCCGGCATTTCCTATCCGGCCTTCACCGCAGCACTTGCACCCGTCGCGCTGTTCAGTCTTCTCGCCGTCATCGTCATCATCCGCATCGTCTACCGCGCCGAATTTTCGCGCCCCGCGGAGCTCAGCCCCGAGGTCAATCGCGGCCGCATGCTGCCGGGACAGGTGCTGAAGGCGGCCATCGTCTGCGTGGCGCTTTCTTCGCCGGCGTGCCCGTCGCCAAGGCGGCGCTGATCGCCGGCGCCTTCCTGCTCGTCACCCGCGCGATCAAGCCGCACCGCATCTACCGCGAGATCGACGGCCCGCTGCTCTTCATGTTCGCCGGCCTTTTCGTGGTGGTGGCCGGGGCCGAGCGCACGCTGCTCACGCCCGACATGATCGACTGGGCAAAGACCATCGGCCTGGACGATATCTGGCGGCTCTCCGGCTTCACCGCGGTGCTTTCCAACATCATGAGCAACGTGCCGGCGGTGCTGGCGCTCAGGCCCTTCATCCCGGGCAATCCCGAGCGCGCCTGGCTGGTCGTGGCGATGAGCTCGACGCTCGCCGGCAATTTCACGCTGCTGGGTTCCGTCGCTAACCTGATCGTCGCCGAGCAGGCGAAGGCGGCGGGCAAGGAAGTGTCTTTCATCGCCTTCTTCAAGGTCGGCTTGCCGCTGACGCTTGTGACCCTCGCCGCCGGCACCAGCTGGCTTGCGTTCGGGTTCTAAGATCGACCGATTCCCCGCTCAAACTGGCCCCAAGCTTCTAGATCGTCAACTCCTTAGCGGTTTTGCCGCGCCCCCACATGACGACATGTGGTGTCCACCTTCGGAGTCTAGGACAATAGGAGTCTATTGTCTAATCTACGCGGGTGCACGAAACAGTCCGCTGCGCTCATCGTTAGACACAAAAGACAGCAGCCTGCGATCCATTTGTTCGGGCTGCAAGTTAAGGGCAAATCCTGTCCCCGCAACCAAATACCAAAACGGCCCGCCTCGTGCGGGCCGTTTTGGTATTCGGCTGTTGGTGCCGGTTGATTTTAGCCCTCATCAGGGGCCTGCAAGGAGGCGAAGCCGACGCCGCGGGACTGAAAAAGTCAAATCCTGTCCCCGCAACCAAGTTTCGAAAACGGCCCGCCTTGTGCGGGCCGTTTTCGTTTGTGAACATGCAAGAAGGAAACTGCGCAATCCCAAGTGGAGCAGGCGACAGTTCCCCGTACGCATGCAGACAGGAGCCGTCATGGACACCAGACGCAATTCCCCTGAAGGCCGTGACATACGCTATCATCTGCATGGCTATACCAATGCTCGCAAGCATCAGGAATCGGGCCCGCTCGTCATCGAGAAGGGCGACGGCATCTATGTCGAGGATGTGGCCGGCAATCGCTACATCGAAGCGATGGCGGGCCTGTGGAGCGTAGCCGTCGGCTTTTCGGAAAAGCGCCTGGTCGACGCCGCCACAAGGCAGATGTCGAAGCTGCCCTATTATCACGACTTCGGTTCGAAATCGCATTCGCCGCTGATCGACCTGGCTGAAAGGCTGGTCCAGATGGCGCCGGTCCCGATGAGCAAGGCGTATTTCACCAATTCGGGTTCCGAGGCCAACGACACGGCCATGAAGATGATCTGGTACCGGTCGAATGCGCTCGGCCAGCCGGCACGCAAGAAGATCATCAGCCGCAAACGCGGCTATCACGGCGTGACGATTGCCGCGGCAAGCCTGACCGGGCTGCCTAACAACCATCTGTCATTCGACCTGCCGATCGCCAACGTGCTCCACACGTCGACGCCGCATTACTGGCGCGAGGCCGCGCCGGGCGAAAGCGAAGAACAGTTCGCGAGCCGTCTTGCCGGGGATCTCGAGAAGCTGATCCTTGCGGAGGGACCGGAGACCATCGCCGCCTTCTTCGGCGAACCGATCATGGGCGCCGGCGGCGTTATCGTTCCGCCTGTCGGCTACTGGGAGAAGATCCAGTCGGTGCTGTCGAAATACGACATCCTGCTCGTGGCCGACGAGGTCATCTGCGGCTTTGGCCGGACCGGCGAGATGTTCGGCTCGCAGACCTTCGGCATCAGGCCCGACATCATGGTGCTGTCCAAGCAGATCTCGTCGTCATACCTGCCGATTTCTGCCCTGCTCATCAATGAGGGGGTGTTCGAGCCGATTGCGGACGAGAGCGAACGCATCGGCACGTTCGGGCATGGCTTCACGGGCGGCGGCCATCCCGTGGCCGCCGCCGTGGCGCTGGAGAATCTCAAGCTGATCGAGGAGCGCGACCTTGTCGGCAATGCGCGTGCGGTCGGTGCGCACCTGCAGGCCCGGTTGCGCAGGCTCGCTTCGCATCCGCTCGTCGGCGAGGTGCGCGGCGTCGGTCTGATCGCCGCCGTCGAGCTGGTCGCCGACAAGGCCGGCAAGGCGCCGTGGGGGAAGCCCGGTGCGCTCGGCGCCCAGGTCAACGGATTGCTGCAGCAGAATGGCGTCATCTCGCGCAACATGGGCGACGCGATCGCCTTCTGCCCGCCGCTGATCATCACCGAGGCCCAGGTCGATACGCTGGTCGATGCAGTCGAGCGGTCGCTCGCCGCCGCACTCCCGCAGGTCCGGGCGCAGGGCTGAACAAGTCTGCGTTGCCTCCGGGTTTCATGTGACCGACCGTCGGCGGTGCGAGGCAATGCGCCGGCTAGGGGCGCTGTCGCGCCCATTTTGGAGGGCCGCTCGCCGCATGTGGTCACGGCCGGGGCTTTCGACGGGGGTGTTCAGCTTCCTAGTGTGGCACTCGACGGTGCAATGTAAGGTTGTCATCCTTTCGGATTACATTAGTCACCTAAGATATAATTACCAAATTGTTAACCGGGATTAATGCGAGTTTTCCACAGCACCCTTAGTATGGATTTAGGTAGGTCGGGCTGGGCTACCTAAACGGAGCGTGGCGGGTGGCACCGTACGTCGAGCGTTGGATCGGCGTTTATGCCTACTCCTTGAGATTTACTCCCAGTGAACGTGCAGGGCTGATATGCCGTGGATGAGGCTTATCGGTTCACACGCACGAGAAGCTTTGCGTGGAGCGCAATGCAAAGAAAAAGAGAGGATATAGAGAAAGTAAATCGGCAACGGAGAGGAGGAGTAAGGCTATGGTGTACTCTCAAAATCCCGATTTCTCGAATGGTGCCACAGGGGGCGCAATACACAATGGACATAATGGGCATCTGGCGGATAGCAGTGGTGTCGGCAAGATTGGGCTTGAAGGCGGGAACGAAGGTCTTGTCGTAATCATCGACAAGCGAGCACTTGAGCGGGAATGCCTCGCTCGCGGCCTTGTCGAACACAATCCTAGTTTACGGGTCAGTGCCGTGGGATCGCTCGACGAATTCCACAACATCGCCGACGCGGCCGAACCATCAGCTTTCCTCGTGCTCCTGGGAGCTAAAAGAGTCACCGACCAGAGCGTTCGGGCGGAGCTCTTGCACTTCGTTTCCGAGGTCGGCGCCGTGCCCGTCATCGTGGTCGCGGATTCCGATGAGCCAGGCGAGATTCTCGCGGCGCTCGAGAGTGGTGCTCGAGGCTACATTCCGACAAGTGTGACAGTGAAGGTTGCTGCCGAGGCCACTGGTCTCGCTCGCGCCGGAGGAATCTTCGTACCCGCCAGCTGCGTGCTGGCGCTTCGGGAGATCATCCACGCGACCGCAAGCAGCGCCCGTCCACTCACCGGCATGTTCACCACGCGCGAAGCGGCTGTCGTGGAGGCGCTCAGAAAAGGCAAGGCGAACAAGATAATCGCCTATGAGCTCAACCTTTGCGAGAGTACCGTCAAGGTCCACATCCGCAACATCATGAAGAAGCTGAAGGCTACGAACCGCACGGAGGTAGCCTACAAGCTCAGAGAGATGATGCTTTGAGGCCTACTGGGCCGGCCTGCCAGACCGGCCCCAGGTGATCTGACGCTGGACATTGTCGCCTCGATTTTGGGGCGGTCATCCTTGAGGTCCGGATCGCAGACCTGATGCTCGGAGGTTCCCTCCGGGCCCTCCAACTCTTTACGCGATTCCGGACGGAAAACCGCGACGCACTTTTCCTGGAATCGCCTTAGCGCAACAGATGTGCGCTGGCGCGTGTCCCAGCGCGTCCCCGCTCGATCGTCCCGGACCTTGCCTTCACGATAAATCCGACGCTATCGCGTCCCAGCGCTTCGCCGCGATATGCGGCTTCGGCGGCCTTCAGCCCGCCTGTCAGCTTGCGGATTGCCGGCGCCGCTCCGAGCACGTCCAGCGGCAGGCCCAGTTGACCGCGGGCGGGTCGCTTCGGCGGCCACACCCTCAGGCCGAAGTAGCTGGCGGCCGAGCGGTCGATCTCGCCGCTGAACTGCACCAGCAAGGCGTGGCGCGAGGTCTCCGAAATGCGGCCCAGGCTTTTGATATCCATTGGCGGTCTGTCGGAGGGCCGCATCGCGGCAACGATCACATCCCATTTGCTGTCGGTCAGCAGCGACGGATGTGCAAAAACGCTCACTCTCGCTCCACGATCGCGCAGAGCCTGCTCGATGAATGGTGCACAGGGCGTATCGCAGACAAGAGCGAGTCTTGCGCCGGCTTGCTCGACGCCGGCCTCGTCGAGCATGATGCAGCATAGCCGTGCGAACTCAGGCAGCAGGTTAATGGCCGGATGGCCGAGGTTGGGAGCCACGACCTTGATGCCGGCGTCATCACAGCTGTCGAAGTCCACAATGCCTGGCCGAAGCTCCCATGGTTCGGCCATCAGCGAAACCACAGCATGAGGGGGCAGGAGCTCGATGAGCGATCTCGAGATCGGCCCAACCTGGAGACCGTTGACGAGGAGATCGACGTCATGCCATCCGCGGCTGTCGATGCGGTTCAGCACTTCGACGCGCTTGGAGACGTTGGTGTACTTGGCAAATGCCAAGGTGGCGTCGGCGGCCGTCGCCAGGCTCGGATGTCTTTGGAATTCGCCGGCGAGCGCTATGACACGGCCGGCATCGGCCAGCGCAGCGGCTGTCGCGGCTACCGCCTGGTATCCCGTCGCGGTCCCAACGACCACGGTGAGCCCGGAGAGATCGAGATCGAGCAAGGCTATTTGCTCGCGGACGATGGCAAGTGCTTCCGCGTGGTCGATATCGGGAACATGGCGGGCGACCGGTCTTGCGGGGAACTCAAATGATGAGGGCATGAAGCTGTCCGTCACGTTGCGCGCTCCCCATAGTCAAAATCGGCCGGTAGCGTCCTTTGACGCAGGAAGCCCTGCTTCACAGGATTTCGTCCTGGCGCGGTGCGCACGCCTTCACGCATTGCGTTCACTGACCACCTTAGCCGGCCTGCGCATTTGCAAGCACGGTCCCCCAGGTTTCCTGTCTGCGGAGGAAAGTGATGGCCTGTATCAGGATGGCACTCTCGGCCGCTTCATGACGGATCCAGTTTCAATGCGTCATTCCTGCAAGTAAGGCTAAATTTGCCCGAACCGCTACCACGGCAATCGGATGCCGGTGATACGCCGTTTGGTCGGAAGACTTAACGCCGCAATGGCTGCAACGCACGGACCTGTCCGAACGAATAGGGAGGCGCCATCGGCGCCTGGCCGGCTACCGGTATTGCGCTGGCCGCGTCCGCGCAGCGGCAACAGTCCAGGCCCAGTTTGAGACGGTCACCGTCAGTATTCGGCTGTGCGACGCGGTTCTGGCCTCTCCTGAACGTTCATCTGCGCCTCCCAGGGTGTTGCATCGGCAGACGGCTCTCTACGGCTTGGCTGCCTCCACGGGGCTGACCGCCGCATGACATCGGTTGCCTTGAAATAAGGCTAAGGGGGTAACCGGCAACCGTTAGCTGGCTACCTCCTTTGCGGCTCTTGTCGCGGATGATCCGTCGCTGTGAAGTTGGGCGTTGCAACAGCACTCAAGCTGCAGCAGCACTCAAACAGCGTTCCTGGGCGAAACCCATGACAATCAGTGCATTCGACATAAATCCCCGCAGACCCGGCCTGCACGTCGGCCGGAGCCGTCGTCCACTCGGAGGCCGACGCAAGAGGATGATGGACGTAACGGTCGCTCTGGTCGCGCTTGTCCTGGCCGCTCCGGTCATGCTGATCGTTGCCCTTCTGATATGGGTAACCGATGGCGGGCCGGCGATATTTTCCCACACCCGTGTCGGTTTCAACGGCAAGCGTTTCGCCTGCTACAAGTTCAGGACCATGGTGGCCAACTCCCAGCAGGTTCTGGCCGACTATCTGGCGAACAACCCCGAAGCCGCCAAGGAGTGGGAGCAGAACTGGAAATTCAAGAACGACCCGCGCATCACATTCCTGGGGCGCATCCTCAGGAAGTCGAGCCTGGACGAGCTGCCGCAGCTCATCAACGTGCTGCGCGGGGAAATGAGCTGTGTCGGTCCGCGCCCGGTCGTTCCTGACGAGCTGCAACGCTACGGCGCCTGTGCGGCCGAGTATTTGCAAGCCCGCCCAGGACTGACCGGCCTGTGGCAAGTGACAGGCAGAGACGCAGTAGACTATGCCAGTCGCGTCTCCATCGACAGCCGCTACATCCGAAACTGGTCGGTATGGGCCGATGTCGTCATTCTCGTACGGACGATCTTCGCCGTGATGAGATTCGACCATGCGTCTTGATTGAAGGCGCGTCGCGTCTGAACGGCTTCATGTGGGGCGCCTTGCGGATGCCACGCTCCGTCATTGCTCATGGGTCACGCCACGACGCCATATGGCGCCGAGCAAGAGGCCGAGCACATAGGCGCACTGCAGCGTGGCAACGAGGAGCAGGATCGAAAGCAGGCGCTGCCGATCAAACGGATCGTCGGTACCGCTTGCCACGGCGCTGATGACGACGGTCACGGCCGTGACAACGATAAGTGCAGGTGCGCGAAAGCGAAATCCCAGCAAAATGCCAGTCACGCCGACGGCGACAAGGCTCCAAAGCACGGCGATCTCCTATGAGCGGAAGAACCAATGTGCCGCGCAAAGTCTCCCACATTTTGCGAAGCCGTACCAACATTCAATCCGGTGCACGCCTATCGTCTGTGGTCTGCGCGCCTGGGGCTGCCCTACGCAACCCTCCTCGTGGCAATAAAGGCCTCGGGAAACCGCGCCTCCGTCCCTTGCACAAAAGGCGTAGGTCACCTTGCACCAATGTCACCCTTTCGCTCATTTCCTTGGCTGTCGGCTGAGCCTACGCTGCTTGCTGAAGATATGCGGAGTATTCACCCGCAGTGCGGCAGCATGCCTTGAATTGTTTTACTCGAGCGAATGCTGAGCCACGAACGACCCCTCTCATGGACCGCCAAAAAACGCAGGAAGTAGCGCTTTCGGTGCGACATTCCGCAGACCAACATCCCTTGCTGCAGGCATCCGTTCTGTTGCTTATCGTGTCAATCTGGTTTCCTGGCGCCACGCGGATTGCCGGAACCGATGGGTCGCTTTCCTTCCTGCTGGCTCTGTTCTGCGCTCTGGTAAGCGTCGTCTGCTATGGCGAAACGGCAAGGCGCCTTCATCAGACCGAAGCTGCCCTGGCGGCTGCCGTGCTGACGACATCTGCCTTCATCATCGTTCTTTCCCTTCTATCGATGCTCTATGCAGACAGTCCGCTCCGGACAATGCGCGCAGTTTTCGCGCAGATATTCGGATTTGCCACTATCCCGGCGGTTGCAGCGATCTCTACCAGACCAAAGGGTTTCGAGGCGGTCGACAGACTTGTGATGGCGATGATCATCATGAGCGTCGCAACATCGTGCCTTGTGACGATCGGCCTGGGCGACGCCAAGTTCGCCGACCGGGCTGAAGGATATTTCAAGCATTCGAACCAGTTGGGAATTGCGCTGTCGGCGGGGCTGCCGCTGATCGCCGCGCGGCTGGTCACTGCTCGCAGGCACCGGATTCTCCTGCTGGGCTGTCTTGCGGCGGTGCTGCTGGGCCTGGTGAAATCAGGTTCAAAGACAAATTTCGTTGTCGGCGTGGTCGGTCTCGGAATTTTCTTCGCGCTGTACAGTATCTATCTGGTGATGCGAAAGCAGAGGCCGATAACGGTTATCCTTGGCGTGGTTGCGGCTCCCGTGTTGATCCAGGTGTGTCTGGTCACATTGCAGTCCCTCAATCCACGGGCTTACAAGCTGCTGTCGGTTCAACTCTCCGGAGGTGAAGCGCATTCGATCGTATCGCGGCAGCGATTGTGGTCGATGTCCATCGATCTCGGCATGACGCATCCCTTCATCGGGGTCGGGGCAGGGCAGCCGGTGGGCGACATTGCTCCCCATAGCCACAATCTGTTCATCGATTACTTCAGAACGCTCGGGGTGCCCGGCGTCGCGCTGGTAGCGGTCATCGCCCTGCTGGTCACGGGATATCTGGTCACCGCCGTTCTTTCCACACTGTTCGGCAATGACAGGAGTGAGGACGCGACGGAAGCGAATGTGATGGTGCTCGGTTCATCGGTTTCGGTGTGGAATTACCTCGCCGCAAACCAGATGAGCGATTCCTTCGGCCCATCAACCGCGCCATTCTTCTGGCTGCCCTTGGCGCTGCTCATGGCCTATCGCGGCATGCAACGATCGCTGCAGACCGGCTCTGACGGGCATACAAAGCTCTACGCCACCACTGCGCCGCAGCTATTCGAACGCTGAGGAACAGAAGAGTGGAGGCCTTTTTCCCTGTTTCGTCGACCTTCCAAGAGTCAACTTCACCGGCTGAATCCAAATGACTTCGCATCGTGACCTGGCGGCAAGCCTCCCGCCAAGCGCTGAGGCACGCGCGCTTCTGACAGACATTCGATTTGTGGAATTCTTTGGTCTCCCCGGGATTGGAAAGACAACCGCCTCCAGCCTGCTGGCAAACAGCCTGCGACGGTGCGGTCCGCTGATAGGTGAGGTGCAAATAGCCTGGGGGACAAGAACATTCATCCGCCGGCAGATCTACAGGATCGGCATTGTCGCTCCAAGACTCATGAATCGTGAGTTTCGCTCGTTGGTTGTGCGAATTGCACGCTTTGTCTTCGAAAGCGGGCAATCATCGATCATCGACGCAGTCAAGGTCATCTGGAACTTTTCGGTTCTGGTTGCCTATGTCGAGAACGAGAGGCCAAGAAAAAATACCATCATCATCATGGATCAGGGACTGCTGCAGGGGTTCTGGTCCATCTTGCTGAAGAGCAAGCATCGGGCAACATCCGAGAAATGGCTCGATATCCTGTCCGCCATTGGCGTGCATGACATGGTTTTTGTCCATCTGCGCGGCGAGGCCGGCGTTGCACGCGATCGGCTCCTGACGAGGGGCGACCGGACTTCGCGGATGCAGAGGACGTCTCCCGATCGCGACCTCGATCTCTGGTCGTCGGCCGACCGTGCCTGCCGCGAGATGGCGGCCGTTCTCGAGACGGGAATGCGGACGGAAGATCACGTATTGGCGGCAGTCGACGTGGACAGGTTGGCCTCGCCCGAAGACGTGGCAGAAAGGGCACTTGAGGTCGTGCTTTTGGCCTGCCTCGACAGGCATCGGCTATGCGGTTCGGCTGGCCAATGAGCAGGAGGATGGACCGCCGTTCGTTCATGAGCCTTGCCGGCATGTCGCCCGTATTGGCCCTGTTGCCGCGGTCGTCCAAGGCAGAAGGTGGGCAGGCGCCTCTCCAGTCGGGTGGCAGCGGTACGCAGGTCGTGCTGAGAGGTGAGTACGGCTACGAACAACAGTCAGTTCGGGACCTACAGGCCGGAGCAACAGTCGACGCGCGGAATGCGTCCTTCACAGTCGCCAACAGCAGAAACAGCGACCCAAGTGCTATCATGGGCTGCGATGCGGGGGCGCTGCCGGTCAATCGCTATCCATTTGTCATCCGCAACTGCCCCGACGTCCACTTTGTTGGCGGGCGCTTCAACGGCGAGGTGCCGCTCACGTCGGACTGGCAGGACACCTACTGCAACAGCGCGGCCCTACTTGTCAGGGACGGAAGCACCAATGCGACGATAGAAGGCGTCCGTGCACGCCGCTGCTGGGATGGCATTCGCTTCGCCGAGCGGGCCGACGGTTTTCTGCTCAAAGGATGCTGGCTCAGCGAAATCAGGGATGATGCGGTCGAAAACGACCATCTCTCCAGTGGCACCATCGACGATTGCCTGTTCGACGGTTGCTTCTCGGGGATCAGTCTGGATCCCGCATCGAACGAACGCGACGGGACACAGGAGATCGTGCGGATCGACGGGACACTGATCCGCATGCACGCCTATCTGGCCAAGGGCGACATCACACATCAGGCACCGGTCAAGGCTTCCGACATGTCGCCCAGCCTGAGGATCGCTGGATCGGTTTTTGCGCTGGCTTCGGCAAACATGCGGGGATTTCGCCGCCTGGAACGCACCTGGAAAAAGACCATCGAAAGCCGCGACAATTTGTTGTTGTGGCTGCCCGACGAGCCAATCCCGTCCGCGCTGCCGCTGCCGCCGTCCGGTTTCAGAGTGCTGACGGGCAGCGACGCCCGCGCACACTGGGACAAGGCTCATCTCCAGTGGATCACGGCGCATCAGGACGTGGCCCGGTTTTCCGACGAAGTGCTGTGAGACCGTGCGCACCGTCGGCAGAACCGCGTGCCTGGTCCGGGCCGGTTCACCGTTTCATCAAGTGCATCGCGCAACAGTGAAGACAAAGGTGGGGAGCCATGAAAGCCAGGGAAGTCGAGCTTCTGTGCACGCTGGGTCCGGCGTCGCTCAATGACAAGGTCATCCATTGGTTGGACCGGGTCGGCACTTCGCTTTTGCGCGTCAATTTATCACACACGAAGATTGAGGACCTCGAGCGGATCATCACCTTCATCCAGAAGCGGACGCGCATTCCGATCTGTCTCGATACCGAAGGCGCGCAGGTTCGCACCGGTCCGCTGGTCGAAGGCAAGGTCATGGTGCATGAGAACCGGTTCCTGACCGCCCGTGCGCGGCCGGTGGCGGGCGACCAGTTCAGCATCAGCTTCTACCCGGCATACATCGTCAACAAACTTCAAGTCGGCGATTTCATCAGCATCGATTTCAACGCTGTCCTGACCCAGGTCGTGGAGAAGGACAACGAGGCAGTGATCCTGAGGGTCCTGAACGGTGGGGAGCTCGGTCAGAACAAGGCAGTAACGGTGCAGCGCACGCTCGATATGCCGCCCCTGACCGAAAAGGATGTGGCCGCCATCGCGATCGGCCGCCGGATGGGGATACGCCATTTCGCGCTTTCCTTTGCGCATCGCGCTTCGGACGTCGATGGGATCCGGGCCAAGGCCGGGCCCGGCGCGATCATCATCTCCAAGATCGAATGCCTGAGTGGCTTACGCAATCTCGCAGCCATAGCCGAGAAGTCAGACGCAATCCTGATTGACCGCGGCGACCTGTCCCGGGAAGTCCCGATCGAGCAGATCCCCGCAGTTCAGAAGATGATCATCCGAAATGCGAAGGCGCATGGCGCGAAGGTCTATGTCGCAACGAACCTGCTGGAGTCGATGACGAGCGCGCCAACGCCGACCCGCGCCGAGGTCAACGACGTCTACAATACATTGGCGGACGGCGCCGACGGCCTCGTCCTGGCGGCGGAAACAGCCATCGGTCAATATCCGGTAGCCTGTGCCAGGATGGTCGTCAAAGTCGCCGAGCAATTCCGGCGGAATATGGCCGGCGGCGCCCACGCCATCCGAGTGCGTCCGTCATCGCTGCACGCCGGTGTCGAGCCTCATGGCGGGCGCCTGGTCATTCGGACGCTGGGACCGGCGGAAGATCTGGAAATCAATGACTTGCCGACGGTCACGGTCGCAGATGAGGACTTGACCGACGTCGAGCAGATCGCCCGCGGCACCTTCTCGCCGCTGTGTGGCTTCATGGACAAAGGGTGCCTGGAAAGCGTACTTGAACACAACCGGCTTCCCTCGGGATTGGCCTGGACGATGCCGGTTGTGCTGGCTGTTCCCAAAGAAACCGCAAGCCGATTTTCGAATGGTGACCGCGTTCTGCTTTGCAGCAAAAGCGGATTGTCGCACTCCGTTCTCGACATCTCCGAAACCTACGAGTTCGATCCGGAGCTGCTCGCGCGCAAATGGTTCGGCACGGACTCGCGCGAGCATCCAGGTGTCGCCCGCGTGCTTGCGCGCGGCGGACATTTCCTCGCCGGCGGCATCACCCTCATCCAGCCGCTGCCTTCGCCGTACCGGCGCTACGACCTGACGCCGGCCCAGCTGCGCACGGTCTTTGCGCACAAGGGCTGGACCCGGGTGGTGGCCTTCCACAGCCGCAACCTGGTCCATCGTGTCCACGAAGTGATCCAGATGGCCGCCCTGGAGCGCACCTACGCGGACGGCCTGTTGATCAATCCCGTGGTCGGAAATGCCAAGCGCGGCGATTTTATGCCGCATCTTGTCCTCGACGGCTACCAGGCCATGCTCGACTACGGCATTTACCCGCCGGGCAAGGTGGTGCTCGCAAGCTTCATCACCTACCCGCGATTTGCCGGTCCTCGCGAGGCGGTTTTCACCGCCCTTTGCCGCAAGAACATGGGCTGCAGCCATTTCATCATCGGACGGGATCACTCGGGTGTCGGCGGTTTCTACGGCGCCAACGAGAGCAGGGAGCTGTTCGATGAACTGGGCGACATAGGCATAGAGCCGATCTTCTTCGATGCCATCGGCTACGACAGCCAGTCCGAGAGCTATGTCGACCTGAACGCCTGCAAGGCCGCGACGCCCATCAGCGGCTCGGAGATTCGACGCGCCTTGCGGGCGGGAGAAGCGCTGCCGAACTGGATGATGCGATCCGAGGTGCAGGAGGTGGTGCGCGCCGAGGTGATGATGAAACACGCGCTGTTCCAGGAATAGGATGGGAACGATGGCCAACGGAGTGAAGCATTTCGGGCTGCCGCGGCCGGACCGCGAATATCCTGAACCGGGAACGGTGCTATGGCTGCTCGGACCAACCTCCGCCGGCAAGACGACGCTGGCGATGCGCGTCGTTGCGGATTTGCGACGGCTCGGGGTTCCGGTCATTCTCTTTGACGGCGACGAGGTCCGCGGGTTCTTCGGAGCCGACCTTGGGTTTGGCACAGACAGCCGGTTGCGCGTGGTCTCGGTGCTGGTGCATCTGGCCAACAAGGCGGCCGATGCCGGCCTGCACGTCGTGGTCGCCGCGCTGACCGCAGGGCAAGATGCTCGCGAGCATGTTCGCGAAAATGTCAGAAACCTGACGATCGGCTACGTCGCCTGCTCCGTCGAGACCTGCGCGCAACGGGACCCGAAGGGCCTGTATCGCAAGGCAATTAGCGGCGAGATCGATACCCTCATCGGCTACAACAGTGAATATCGGCCGCCAGACAGCCCGGACCTCGTTCTCGATACCGAGGCGCATTCCGTGGATGAGCTCTCAGCGCGGATCGTTGCCTCGTATGTCTGGAACTGACCCCGGTGTGCCGGCCAGTGGCATCCCATCTTCATCCTCTGAGCGCGTCGGCAACTGAGGCGGCGGCATGAACGATTCCGAACTCGCGCGTTTCTTTCTTTCCCTGGTTCTGCTGCTCATCGGCGCATTGGGCGGTGGCCTTGTGTTCGAGCGACTGAAGCTGCCGCGCGTGATTGGCGAAATCGCCGGCGGAATTGTGCTCGGCCCGTCCGTGCTGGGGCTTGTCTCGTCCGAAGCGCACAAATGGCTGTTTGCCGGGTTCCCCGCGCAGGGTGCCTTGCTCTCCGCCTTCTACTGGCTGGGCCTGGTGCTGCTGATGTTCACCGCCGGCTTCAAGATGCAGGCGGAAGGCATGGAAGGATCGGGCCGCATCATACCGGCGCTGGTGATCGGCGCGCTCGTGGTTCCGTTCGCGTGTGGCTATGCGGGCGCGCCGCTGTTTGCGGACGCACAGGCGGGCGATGACCTTGCGTTCAAGCTGGTGATGGGTATCGCTGTGGGCGTCACGTCGATCCCGGTCATCTCGCGCATCTTCCTCGATCTTGGCCTGATGAACAGCTCCTTCGCGCGCAACATCATCGGCGCCGCGACCATCCAGGATCTCATCCTCTGGAGCATGCTTGCCATCGCCACGGCGGTGCAGAACGGTGACGCCGCCGACGCGGGCGGCATCGGGCGTGTGATCGCCGTCAATCTCGCCTTCGTGATCGTCTCGCTGTTCTTCGCTCCGGCAGCGGCACGTGCGATTCGTCGAAGCGTCTTCGGCAAGTTCAGCGAAGCGTCTCTCACCGGCTACACCATGCTGCTGTGCCTGGTCTTCGTCGCGGCCGCGAGCCTCTTGAAAGTGAACGTCATCTTCGCCGCGCTTCTGGCGGGGCTCGTGATGGCGCGTTTTCCCTCGCGGCATCTTGCTCCGGTGAAACAACATATCGCCGACATCTCGATATGGTTTTTCGTGCCGATCTACTTCGCGCTGGTCGGCTTGCGGCTCGATCTGGCGCATCAATTCGACGGCCTGCTCACGCTCTTCTTCATCGTTGCCAGCACGGCCATCAAGCTGGTGAGCTGCACCATTGCCGCCAGAGCAGCGGGTACCGACTGGGCCAGGGCTTTCGACTACGGCGTCGCCATGAACACGCGTGGCGGACCCGGCATCGTGCTGGCGAGTGTGGCGTACGCCGCCGGCATCATCGACGAGCGCATGTTCACCGCGCTGGTGCTGGCGTCGATACTAACCTCGCTTGCCACCGGGCTCTGGTTGCGCTGGCGGCTGGCGCGTGATTCCGAAGCGTTCGTCGAATTGGCGAGACCATCACCTGCCGGCATGCGCGGGGCGGCGAGCCTGGCATCGACGATCGCAGACTTGCTGGTCCGGTTTTCCCGGTCGTCGTCAGGCCGAGACCGGCACGCCGCTGCCAACCCTTCCGGTCCGGGACCGGATGGACCTGAGCTTTCAAAGCAATCGAATGAGCGAAATGAACTCCTGCCGAAAGGGCGCTTCGCCCATTGAATGCGCCTGCCCAGCGACAGATCAGATCGTCGCATTGGTTGACTGGAGGACGACCACCCGATGAATCAGCACCAGGCGGTTGACAGAACCGTGGCGTCAGGCGCCACCGATTACAGCGCGGCCGCGTTCGTGATCCAGGGGCGCCTGACGCGCATCCGTGGGCAAAACATTCTGTTCAGCTCCTGCCGGCAGGCCATTTTCGCCGTCAACGATACGGCTGCCGACATCTGGCGCTCTCTGGAAGAAGGCATGCCACCGCACGCCATCGCGTTCGAGATTGCGCGGAGCGGCGTCGACAGGCGTGAGGCAGACAGGCATGTCGAGGCGGCGCTCGAGGATTGGCAGCGGCTGGACTTGATACGGCCCTGTGCGCCATTGTCTCCACCATCGGCCCGCGAGCATATAAGCCAGGTGGTCGGCGTTGCGGGTCTTTATGTACGCATCGTCTATCCGGCAGCCCGCGCCTTCCCCGCGATCACCGCATTTCGCCATCTCGAGGTTGAAAGAGAGGCTGCCGACGTTCTGCTCCGGGTCGTCGAGGGCGAGGGGCGGATTCACCTGTTTCGGGATCGCGACTGGATCCTGTCCTGCTCGCCCGACGAACTTCCCGTTATGCTGAAAGGGCAGCTGCTGACCGAGGTTCTCGATCACGGCGCCTATGAACTTGCTGTCCATGCGGCTGCGCTTCTCCGAAATGAACGTATCGTGCTTCTTTGTGGCAATCCGGGCGCGGGCAAGACAACGCTGACCATGGCCTTGGTCCACTCGGGGTTCGGCTTCGCCGCTGACGATGTGACGCTGCTTGACTCAAAGGGCCATGGCGTGGGTCTCCCGTTTGCTCCCGCGGTCAAGGCCGGAGCTTGGCCCCTCCTGGCCGAATACTGCCCCGATCTCGGCGCTGCTCCAGTCTTTCGCCGTCCGGACCGCAGACGTGTGCGCTTTGCCGTACCCAGGGAGTTCGTCCCGGCACCGGCTTCTCCTCTACCCATCGGCTGCGTGGTGCTGCTCCGGCGAGGCCGCGACTCGAAGGCTTGCCTCGCGCCGATCGACCCAGCCAGCGCATTGCGTGGCTTGCTCAACGGCGCCTTTTCGCCCGGCGGGGATTTGAGCGGCACGGCGTTCGACGTGCTGACCCAGATCATCGGATCGGCGCAGACCTATTGCCTGACCTATTCGAGGCTCGATGATGCAGTCGAGCTGATCACGAAAGCCTGCCGATGATGATGCGCAGGGGCAACGCACTTGAGGCATTGATCGCCGGGCTTCGCGGTTGTCCGGCCGACAAGGCCGACTGGCAGGCAGTGATTGCGCTGGCAAATCACACTCTGCTCACACCCGACTTGTTCTCGTCCCTCGCCCGTGCCGGCCAGATCCACCGGCTGCCGCAGGAGGTGCGCGAATACCTGGAGTTTGTTCACGACTGCAATCGGGAACGGAACCTGCGCCTGCGAACCCAACTGAGTGAAGCCGTTGCTGCCCTCAACCGCCGTGACATCGTTCCGGTCCTGCTCAAGGGAGCGGTTCCCCTGTTTCTATCCCCGGCAGGACAGGTTCCCAGCAGGATGACCAGTGATCTCGATCTGGCTGTGGCGCCGGCCGAAGAGGCAGCCGCGCAAGCCTGCCTTGAAGAGCTAGGATATGTCCAAGTTCCGGGCGATCGAGGCGCGACCCGCCAGCAAGATGCTGGAATGCTGGAGCTTCGGCCGAGCCGACCAAACCACCTTGAACGCCCCAAGCCCGTCCAGCGAGACGGTCTTCGGGTGGAAATTCCTCCCGCGCAGTCGCGGGCCTTGCACTGGATCGTGCACGATCTTCTCAAGGAGGGGGACTACTGGCGCGGACGGATTGATCTCAGGCACCTTCACGATCTGGCACGATTGGCGGAAAGCGATCACGTGGATTGGACGGCACTGCAGGCATCGGTGTCGGATCAAAGCGCCCGCAATGCGCTCGATACTCAGCTCCTGGCCTTGCACCATTTCTTCGGGACCGGGATTCCGGCAAAGTGTGCGCAGCGCCCGATGGTCCGTTTTCAGCACTGGAGGCGCATCTTCACGGCGACACACCCCATCATTGGCGCGCCCTTGCGCCTGGCCGGCAATCTGGCGTGGGGCGCATGGCGGCTTTCGCGTGCCGACGGTCTGGCGCGACTTGGTCCGTTCGATCTCGCGCGCCGCATCGCTCGCACGCTCTTGGAGGCGCGCACGAAAATCTAAGCCTTTTGGAGAGCTTGTGCCTCTATTCTGGAATTCCTAAAGTAAATTCGTCAAAATACGGGGTTATGACATGGCACCCGAAAGTAAAGGGCAATCGGAACGGACGCAGGAGAGCCTGGTCTCAGAAGCTCAAGCGCGCCGAGACTTTCTCAAGAAGGCAGGGCGTTTTGCTGCGGTGACGCCGCCGGCCATAACACTTTTGCTCGGCACAAGCTTGAACTCCAAAGCGATTGCCAAATCGGGTGGATCACGCCCGGGTCATGGCTGGGGGGACAAGAACCACGTTCACCTCGGCCCTCCGGGCCAGCTCCGCAAGCTCTTCAACCGTCGTGGTCATGGTCACGGAAAATAGGGATTTCGAGGTAAGGCATTAGAGCGGTTCATCGTTTCACGGAACCGCAGAACCGCTCTATCTATTTGTTTTGACGCAATTTCGGACGGAAACTGCCACGCACTTTTCCTGGAATTGCTCGGGTCTTTCATTTAACAGCCCGGACCGCTCGCGGCACACCAGAGTGCCGCGAGATGGCTCTTCTCTCCCCCTCCTCGCCCCCAAAACAG